>JARYLV010000004.1 GCA_029907465.1 Methanomassiliicoccales archaeon | reverse complement strand
GCAGAACCTCAAAGATGAGAAAATGGCTGTCGATACTTATAGAGCAATTCTGGAGAAACTTAAGAAGGAGAAAATCAAGTATTACGATTACCTGCTCGAACACGATATCCGTCACATCTTGATGGAAGAAGAAGAACATATCACAGAACTCGAGCTACTGCTTGGAATACAGGGCAATAGCTATTAGTCTGGCGATATTCTATAATATTTTATTTATTAAATTTTTCTTTTTTTAACTCGTGCGCAGACGAATTATCTGAGAACCTACAGGATCTAAAATGATTGCTGAATTATTCTCGCGACAGATTGATTATTTATGTGGTTTTTAGCACACTGGCCTCCTGATCATTTGCTCCAATCAGATTCCGATCGAATGAACCGATCTACTATATCTTGGAAAACAGGTTCCTCAAGAGATTTTGATTAGGTCAAGATTATGACAAGACCCAGCTCAACGCTGAATGGAGAAACTAAGGCCAAAGCTGTTTTTATAATTTCAACGATTTTGATCTCATAGGGATTAGCCGATTTTTCACTCTCGATCATCTTATTGCCTCCATTGTATATCGATGAATGCATCGCCTTGATTCTTCACCAATAAGACCTCTCTTTGTGAGTTGTCGGCGAAAAACGTTCCCTTTCTTAAATCTTTTGGTTAACCGTTTAAAATACAGTGGCTCCGAACCGTTCCAAGAATAATACCTTTCTGATTCATTGAATTAACATTTGTTCATTTCCATTCTGAAGACTTACGCTTTTTTTATCTGCGGTTATGGAATTGAAGAGTTATTCAAATGAATAAAGATGACGGAAACGAAAAAAAAGGAATCCCTCATTCCTCTCGAAACGGATTTTCATATTAAGAGATTTTGATTAATAAGAGACGACATAATAATTGTCAAACATACGAAATTTGAGCATTTTCGTCAGTCCCAAAACGAATTATTTGGAACTCCTATCCATTGTCTGCCTTGCGTCTCTCAAAAGTTTTTTCTAATCCTTTTGATATTTCTATATTGGGGAGTCCCCGTGGACCTTCTCCAACTTCCCCACCGTTTTATCTTTTTCTTCGGGGACTCCTCACCATAAGTTCTCTACTGCCTCCGTTCTGAATGCCCTTGAAGCCGTTTCGCGCGGAATGAAAGGATTGCCTGAAGCTCCATTCAACCTGAAAGCTGATTGACGGCGTGATGAATTGCTTCGTTGTGATTCAAACCACAAAAATCAGTCATATGTTGAGAAGGTGGTCCGCCGTGGCAACGTAAGTCGCCTAGTTGATATCGCTTGTCTGCAACATGCACATAAGCTCGGCAAGAATCTTGAAATCGCGCTCAAGATCCATTTCAAGTGACGCCCCTTTTTCAACGATTATCTTCACCTTCTGCGCATAATAATCATTCATCGTCTTCCCACTCCAGTCTCCCATGACTTTCACACCTAGATCGTGAAATGAAATCACACCAAACACGACCGCCAGATCGTACAGAAATTCCACCATAAGCCACTCGTCAAACTCGCAGTTCTCTTCAATATCGTGGGGATAGTTCATCCATAATGAACTGATCTTGTGTGCGAGTGCATGTGCCCTACACTTATCGTCGGCAGTCAAGAAGACAACATCTAGCTTCTGCCCATCACAATGGCTCGCCAGGGCTCTTACGATTTCAGAATCCCTCTTTTCTCTGTCCTCGAAGAATTCTCCACCTACAATGTCAATACAGGTATAGAGCTCTCTAAGAACCTTCAGTTCTGTTTGCGCATTGAGCGCTTTCCGACCAGACATGTAGCAACAGTTGAAGAACGACTTCATCAGTGTTTGATCTCCAAGAGCCCTACTAAGTTCCGCGATTTCTTTTTGAGAATATTTTCTTCCTATCCTCTTCGAAATTTCTGAATGAACTATCATTGGCACCAATATTTGGACATTCTTTGATTTGCCCTTGTCATCCAAACGTCGGAAATTACGATGAAACCGAAGCCTGCTTAGCAACCGTTTGTAGGCGATATTCGTATCGACCCCTATGCATTTCAATCGCGGGTACTTTAGGGGATCGCACATCCTTCTTTCGATCTCTTCGAGCTCAACTAATAAGTCTTCGAGATTCAATGGAGCTTGCAGGGATCCTTGAAAGACCTCTTTCAGATCCGAATAGTCAGGTATCTCTTCCCTTAGGTATTCGGTTGATAGTTTACTACGGATTTGTGAGGTCGCCTCGTCGAAGTCGTTCCTTTCTACCACGCGTTCTATCCTTTTCTTGCGAAGATCAATTTTCAGGAGATCTAAATCCAGAAGGTCTGAATGAACGACGAATCTATCAACTTCTTGCAAAAGTGCATTGTTCATAACAGCCATCAGGAAATCCTTGCATACGATCGTGTTCATCACTTGACCTCCGATATGATCTCATGAAGATGCTGCGTCGATATGGGAATGAGAAGATAGGGTCTTTTCGCGTTGAAGAGTGAATCCATATATAAATAAAAAATATGATCAAATATCTCTTTGCTCCATCCGGCGAAGACCGATCCTAGCACAACAATCTTCCTACCAGGAGTTACGTCGAGCGCGATCTTATCTCCTTTTTCTTTGTGATCCCTAGCGATTTTCCTTACCCTCTCGGAAACTTCCCTAATCTCATCACCTTTGATAACCTCAATCGATGTCTTTGGAATTAGACCATGTCCCCTTATCAAAACTGCCAGCATCTTTTCCAAAATGTTGGCTTCTTCACTTTCTTCTTGCGTAGTGAGTATGTAGATGACTTCTGGGATAAAGCCATGTTTTCGGATAATAGCCCAGACCGAATTAAATCCCCCCCAAACGCTGCGACCAGTCATCATAATTAGCACATTCATGACAACCACACCGCTTTGAACGACTATTCCTTATGAATAATCATTATTGAAGAACTGCTTTTCGGATGATGTCCTGAGATTCTTGAGGTGTCTGTGTGGTATTGACTATGTAGACCTTTGACTGTTCAAGCAGTCTTCTGAAGAAGTTCGTTCGAATGTTCATTTTCCTTTTGTCGCGTACAAGCTGGTGAGGATTGCACAAATCATTGGAAAGCAGATAATCGAGTGCCTCCTCAGGGTCAAGTCCCTTGATTATTGTGGGATCGTTTCTATCCCTCTTTAGAAGTACAATATAGTAGATCGATGTCATCGGGATGACGCCACCGTCCCCGACAACCCAACGAACATTGACGATAGCCCGTCCCTTGTCATCAAATTTGGATCTTTCAATGAGCGATTGATACTCTGTCCAAACTTGCCCGATATCCGCCTCAGCATAGCAGTTCTTCTCAGATCCAAAGGCGAGCGGCCTTTTGGTTGATAGTCTAACGAAGTACCAGTCATCGGTTACAAGGCGGGCCTCCGGCAACCTCAGAAGTCCCCATGAGTGGGTCGTTTTCCCAGTTTTAGATGGTGCTATGATTGAAACACCACGCCCTTTGATATCAATCGCGGCACCATGCACGTGATAAATTCTGTGTTCATCTTCTAATACATCGCCCGCCACGGCTAGCGTGATGCTCTTCACCCATCCATAGTATTGGATGTTGAAAAGGAATGCAGTTTTTGTCATAGGATCATATTTTACAAGGGGCTTTCCGTTTTTTTCTTCAAGAACAATGATACGACCATGCGATCGAACGTTTTCACTCATCGTATAAAAATTGTCTTCCCATCTTTCCTTTACATGCTCCAGATCTGTGAGAAGCTTAATGCAACAGCCGTAGATTTCCGCTTTCCTTGTATACAGGAATCTATCTTGATATTGTTCATAAAGCCTATCTTTCTCTTCAGGAGATATGAGTTCGATCTCGTAAGTCATTTCCTCACCATCAATAATATGATATTTGGGGTATGGGATATTATAATCTTCTAAGCGAGTTTTCCTGCAGGTCATTACGTGAAAAAAAGAGTCTCTAGATATATGGAAAAATAGAGGCTGTATAATCCAATCATCTCATTGTCAGTGGCGACGGCCTTAAAGCACTATGGAAAATTTTTGATCTCCTCAAAGCTGTTTCCCAAAAAACTGGATCCAATCGACATGTACCACATAGTGTTACTGGCAAACGGGCAGGATAATCTATTAAAACGATAGAACCGATCAACTGAAAAAGAGATGAGCGCACTTCGTTATATATCGGCCCACCAGTAAGATCATCAGAGAATTGGCAGTTAGCGATCAAGGAAAGGTATGAGAGACTCATTGAAAAGGGAGGAATGGCATTGGGAAGAACAAAAGCATCGATCGATGTAAAAAAGGTACTTGAACTTCGCCTAAAGGGATTGAGCTACAGACAAATCGCAAGAGAATTGAGAGTCTCGCACACAACCATTGCGAGAGTTTTGAAAGATGATTGCGAATCTTGTCGCATCGACGTGGGCACGGACAAGAACAAATGTAATATCAAGAGTAATATGAAATCAGAGCACTAACAGAACAATTTTATCTTCCTGGTATCGAAAACAATGTTGTTTGGTTGCCCAGACTTCCAAGACCTTATAGATCAGTAAATGAAGAGAGGGGACCACTGAACAATTGCGAAGACAACTATTTTGCTAGCAAAGATTTTTCCTAATGAGAGGCTTGGGCCACAATGATATGCCGATAGAGATGGTTTCTCACTATCGAACCAGATAGTCATTTCGGCAAGGTTTGCTATTGAATTGAATGGACATGAACATTCCTGGCATAATGCGTGAGAGTGCGTTCATATCGATGAGAGAAAGGGTAAGCCCAAAGCGTCGCAGATTATTTTCGCAATCCTCAAAGGTGAACGTGGAAAAGATCTAGAACCAAATACGCCAGTTACTGGCGAAAATTGATCAACTCGACTTTCCTCCAGTCGACTTCTCCTTCATCAACGCAACCAGATCGCTCAGAATTGCGCTTGCAGTCTCAAACTTACCCGCGCCCCTTCCAACAACTGTGATTTCTCCAGCGAGGTCGGTTGAAAGTTGGATGATGTTCAATGTGCCACCTATACTCAGAGGATGCCCAACAGGAACTAATCTCGGGGAAACCTCCAGCCGCTTGCTGGAAATTTCTGCAATCAATCTGATAACTTTCCTTTCTTCCGCAGCAAGGGCTATCGCATCCTCGGTGATACCGCTGATTCCCCGTCGCTTCACGTCTTCGTAGGTCTTATTGAGATTGAATATCGCATTTGCCAAGATCGCAGCCTTACAGGCGCTGTCAACGCCTTCGATATCGTATGTCGGGTCTCTTTCAGCAATGCCGATTTCCTGCGCTTCTTTCAATGCCTGAGCAAACGGGAGCCCTTCTTCCCTCATGCGGTGCAGAATGAAATTGCAGGTTCCATTGAGAATACCTCTGATGGAATTGATCTTCTCCCCCATTAAAATCTCCCTCGAAAGATTGATCACTGGCGTTGCCCCTCCGACGGTCGCCTCAAACCTTAGCTGAACTTGATTCTTTTCAGCCGTCTTGATCAGTTCTGAGAACTTAAGAGCCAGCGGACCCTTGTTAGAGGTGACAACATCTTTGCCCGATTCCAGGGCTGTGAGAATGTTTGAGTAGCCAGGTTCTCCAGTTAATATGTTCGTGGGCGTGACTTCCACTAAGACATCGTAATTGAATCGCCTAATAATGTAGGAGGACTCGTCCTTCAACTCATTCGTGCCGACGCGACCTTTCATTTTTTTCCTTTGAATGAGTAGTTCGGGATCGAGGCCATCATTTGAAAACTCGAAAGAAGATGAGTCGAGAGCGCCAACGATCCTCACGTGTTCGCCAAATCTTCTTTCAAACCAGGCTGCCCTCTCCTTAATGACTTCTGCGATACCCTGGCCTACTGTTCCGAAACCAGCGATAAAAATATCCATACTAATCCTCCAGACTTCTGATTACAAGGAATCTGCGCTCATGCGCTTCCTCATTAAGCAATTCTTCGATTTTCTCCAAAGTTTCGTGTTTCCTCACTTTTCCAATGAGAAACGCCGCTTTTCCATCTGAAAGATGTGAAACAGAATACTTGATATTAATCGATTCAAGACCTTCCATTGACTCGATCTCTTTCACGACACCATTCAACTCACTTGTACTGATATCACCAACAAGTAAGTACTCGAATGAAATAGTTTCATAAATCGAGCCTAAACGAGAGACATCAATTTCTCTCTCTTTCCAAGTTTCGAGAATTCTCTCAAGAATCTTGTCTGATTTGATCTCAAAGGTCACGTTCACAGTGATACGTCCACCCACGACGACATCCCTGTGGTGGACCACTCCCACGATATTTCCACCATTTGCTGAAATTGGTTCAAGTGCAAGGACAAGCTGCCCTGGGACATCCTTGAGGCGAAGATCAACATTGACTTTCAATAATAGACCTCCGATGGTGCAACATTTTGCGGGTGTATCTATGCGTGATACTATATAGCATTCTCTCTCGAAAATCTCTCGGATTTTAAGCTTTTTCTACTGATTGATCTTTGCGTTTGAGGATATGAGCAGAGATATTCGCCGAGTCCTGGCAGTCAGACCTAAACTACAAGTCCAATTTTTCCTTGATACCTAGCTTGCTTCTCGTGCGCTGCCGCTTCTCAATGTGTTTCACAGATAACCGTATGTATCCATGAGCTGAAACTCACCCCTATTTGAGGCGATTTTTTGTAAAGTTCGGAGACAAGAAATCCGTCTGGGTGACTTTTCATTCCCTTATCCTTATTTACGATCGTCGAGGGTTAAAGTCTAAGGTGAAAAACTATGATGAGCGCCGAGGGGGAGATTTGAACTCCCGAGGCGCAAAGCGCCACGAGCTAACTATCGGAAGGCGACTCCAGGCTCGCGCCTTACCGGACTGGGCCACCTCGGCACTTGCCAGCTCCTTACCGCCTTTCACCATTTAAAATTTGCTTCTCGAAGGAATTCAAAAATATCTGAGAGCTACTCCGTCACGATTAAAACACTGATTGGCGCTTCGGCGCAAATGCGATTCAAGATGTCCTTCTTAATGGCCCCTGAGCTGATCGCATATGCAAACAGATCAAACTCACCAGACCTGATCCGGCTGACGATTTCGATCATGAGGTTTCCCTCGACCGGTTCCTCACTGACTTCAACGCCGTATGTCGTCCCGACTCTCTTTAAATGTAGGAACTTGTCCTCAAACTCGTGCCTCAAGTCAATTGGTAAAATGACATGCAGTCCCGAGTTAAGGTTGATCGCCGCCCTGATAGAAATGTCAAGGCATTTTTCAGATCCAGGAGAACCGTCAAACAAAGTAAGGATCCTTCTGTATGGAAACACACCTTTGCAAAGCAGTACCGCCCGAAAACCAGAATATGAAGTTCGATTATCCAATAACTTCCTCACTTCCTTGAAGAACAGATCACCAGGCCGAATAGCAAGACATACCTCACTTGTCGACATCACTGAATCGTTAAAGAATGATTGAATCATGTTGGATTTCTCGAGAATCGTTGTCGTCCAGTCGATGCCAGAATTCCTAAGAGCGCGTGTCGC
This sequence comes from Methanomassiliicoccales archaeon, assembly GCA_029907465.1. Taxonomy (NCBI): domain Archaea; kingdom Methanobacteriati; phylum Thermoplasmatota; class Thermoplasmata; order Methanomassiliicoccales; species Methanomassiliicoccales archaeon. The sequence goes on along the minus strand of JARYLV010000004.1, from coordinate 118,263 downwards.
CATCTCAGCAATCCTCTCGTCTGTTGACACCACAACCAGTTCTGATCCCGTATAATGAGCGAGATAGTTCGCTTCGGAGAGCACGCTTGTGAGATCATATTTGTCATTAATAGCAGCGATGACTTTCGCAAAAGGCTTTGGTTTTTTCCCCTTCCCAAATAGTTTTTCTTCCATGACTGGTGGCAAAATGCCGAGTGTGCAGAGTATTATATGATCTCCTTTCTGAAGCATTAATTCTCTTTCCGCCGAGATCAGGCAATGTCCTCTCAACACGCCAATGATCGTCGTATTTGCTGGCAGTTCAATATCCATCAATTTCTTGCCAATTAATTCAGATTCCTCAAAGACAATGATTTCCGAGACTTTCTGAGATTGTGGATAGACGATATTCTCGATCCTTTTGACTGTTTCCACTAGCGGGCAGATAACACTTTCCAACCCATATTTGTGAAAAGACGGGATGCTTGATGGATCTTTCACGATTATAAGGATTTTTCTTGGACCATACCTCTCTATGATATTCGCAACCCTCAGATTTTCATCATCATCCTCAAATGCGACAATGACGACCTCCGCGTCATGAATTCCCGCTTGCTGAAGTGTCTCCTCCTCATCGCATTCTCCACAAATGATCTGCGATCCCGACAATGAATTCTTCAAATCACAGATAAGATTTGAATCGCTAGAAACGAGAGTGACGTTTGGCATTGAGCGCACAAGAAATTCAGCAACCTTTCCAGAGCCAATGAGGAGGATTTTCATCGCATTTCGCCCCCAAGTCTGAATTTCTTAAAAAGATATTTAAAGAGGGTAGGGGAAAGAACGGCCAGAATAATTGCCACAAGTATAATCAGGGAGTAAGTCATTTGATCCAGAATCCCAATCCTCAGCCCGATCTCAGAGGCAGCAATCATGAGCGTCAAACCACCAGTCAAGAGGACACCGGTAGCTAAACTGCCCTTCATGGCACTTCTCTTCGAAAGGATAATACATGGAATTATCTTCACAATGATCGTAATCAGAATGAGAGCTGGAAGTAATGCGAGTGCGCGGACATTGAGAATTGCATCGAAGTTGAATGTTGCACCAAGATTGATGAAAAAGATAGGGATGAGAAAGCCGTATCCAATTCCATACAATTTCTTTGTCAGCAATGCGCCTTCCTGGAATAGAAGGGAAATCACCGCACCAGCAAGAAAAGCACCTAGAATTGCCATCGCTTCCGATTCAACGATTCCCGCAATTGCGACGAATATAAAGATGATCGCAAGTGATGCTCGAATGCCGATTTCATGGGGATCGTCAGATTTGAAGAATTTCTTGAGTAGGTCTGGATGATGCCAGATTGCAAGTGAACCGATTTTATAAATCAAGAAGAACGTCAAGAAAATCACGACCAGTATGACCATTGATATAGTGCCAAATAGGGAATCCGCGAATTGGATGATTTGTATCCTGATTGCATAGACGGTAACAAGAAGCATTGCACCGATATCAGAAATCAATGCTATTACGAGAATTTGCTGTCCAAACGATGTTCTGGAAATCCTCATCTCGCGGATAACAGAGAGTACAACAGCAACTGATGTCGTCGAAAGGATGATAGCCATGTAAAAAGGTTCAACACTGAAATTCATTGTTTCGATGAATAGGGAGACCAGGGGAAGGGCTAAAATGAGAGTGAGTTCGAAGATGATTATCCCAATTAAGAATCCTCTCAACCCTGCTGATCCAATTTGACTAAAATCTATTTCGAGACCTGAGAGGAACATCAGAAAGATAAGACCGATTGTAGCTAGGAATTGAACAGATGGGCCAAATACGAGGGGCCTAACACCAAAAAAAGTATCAAAAATATAAAGCACGGCGCCGACAATCAGGCCAAAAGAGATTTCTCCGACTACGACTGGGATCCCCGTACGCGTTAACAAAAGCGGTGTGATAAACGCGATGAGAGCGATTATGACTAGGGAGTAATATTCCTCAATCATTGGTCAATTCCTCGCCTAATGATTTTTCTTTTCTTCTAAACGAGATTATTCTCGAGAGGACGAATAGAGAATATTGCTCAGTTCAAACGTATTCCGTAATGTTGGGCGCATTTGCCTAGCGAGACGAATTTCGGCAGGATCAACTTCAACAGTAGTTATATCTTCATCATAGTACTTGTTCCTGACGATTATGTCTCCGCGGGGGTTCGCCACCTGGCTCCCTCCAAAAAAGACTTGGTTCAGCTGCGTTCCCACTTGATTGACATAAATGACGTATACCGTGTTCTCAATTGCCCGCGCAGGAATGACGCGTTCGAAGTATGGTTTTGATGTATAGGGGGAAGCTGCGATACAGATAATAACCTCTGCCCCAAGAGTCGCGTAATACTTTGAAATTTCTGGAAAGAATATATCATAACAGATAATCGGTCCGATTTTCACGCGATTGAGTTCAAACAACTTCGGAGCGTCACCGGGACAAAAGTAAAGTTTTTCCTCGAATGGCCCAAAATTTGCAAGTGAGAGCTTGTCATACCTTTGCACATATCCATCTGGAGAGACGAGAACCGCGCTGTTCTTGACCAACGACGTAAGGTTTTCGTCAAGCAATGGCATTCCAAACAGAATACCACAGCAATGTTCTTCAGCAATTTTCTTAATCCTTCTAACGCTTTCTCCTTCGATTCCCTCTGCAACTTTAAAAAACAAATCCCTGCACATATATCCCGTCAGGAACGTCTCTGAAAAAACTACGAGGTCTGCGTCAACTTTTTTGACGACTCTTTCAATTGTTTGAATGTTTTTTGACTTATCCGCTACGTGAGAAGCCACCTGTGCCAATACGATTTTCATTTTTCCGACTCCGGGAATTATACTGAACTCATATCATCTTTTTGATAGCCTTTTAATAGTTCCCCCCGGTTTCTTGAAAGCACTTATTTATCAGAATTCTATTTATATCGTCAATGCGACCGGAACTAGCTGAGGATACTGAACTAGTCATTAAGGATTTTATTCGCCAGAAGGTTGAAGAGAGCGGTGGAAACGGTGTCGTCGTTGGATTGAGTGGGGGTATTGATTCAGCAGTCGTCTCTAAATTGTGTGCCGACGCAATTGGCTCGGAAAAAGTGCTCAATCTCTTTATGCCTACCAGTGTTTCGCCGTCTTCAGACAAACAGGACGTGATTGAATTTTGCAAAAAATTTAATATGGAATTGAAAATCGTCGACATCTCACCTGCGATTGAAGGATTTGAGAAAATTCTTTCAGATCTAAACAGGAAGGAACTAATTGGCAATATCATGGCACGTTGCAGAATGATTGTTCTCTATCATGAGGCAAACCTCCGGAAGAGGATCGTCATGGGAACGAGCAACAAGAGCGAACTTTTAATTGGCTATTTCACGAAATTTGGTGATGGTGGTTCTGATTTTTGCCCAATAGGCGATCTGTACAAGACGCAGGTGAGAGAGCTAGCAAGAAGAATAGGTATTCCACAGAATATCCTTGAAAAAACACCAACTGCAGGATTATGGTCCGGACAAACTGATGAAGGAGAGATCGGTATCTCCTACACCGATCTCGATCGGATCTTGCTTGGCTTTGAAAAGAACTTATCGAACGATGAGATTTCAGCGAGGACGGGACTACCAATACACGTTATTGAACGGATATGGAAAATGCATAGGTCAACCGTTCATAAGAGAAAGATGCCTTTAATCCCAAAGATTGGAATTAGAACACTTGGACTCGACTGGCGTGAGTAGATTTCAGATGTGTTTCTAGCAGATCCACCAGAGCGTCTGTATCGAGAACATCAAAAATTATCTTGTTGGCCTTTTTTCCCAATGCCCACAGGAATCTCTGTTTTTCTCTAAGTTTAATACCGATCAAATCGTAGCTCCTTGATGTGATAAATAGCTCAGGTCGGTTGAGCCTGAAAAAAACACCAGTCCTTATTGGACCTTTTTCAATTCGCTCAACGCTTTCAATGTTTGCGATAGGGATGTTTCCCCTAAATATCCAACCCACTCTGAGAACCAGTTGATCGTTGAGAATCTCGTGGTATGTCAACAATGGCGTTATGCCAAATAAAATAAGGATCATCACCTCGAGAGTCACGACCAAAGAGAGCACGATAAAATCGATGCCGAAAAGGATTAGAACAAAATAGAAAATCAGTACTTCACCAATGAGCATTATCAGAAGATTCAGAGCATACGGCTTTTTGCTATAATAAAATCGGCAAGTTGAGTTCATCGCCAGCATCCTATGCATTCGTACAATAAGAAACATTTGCATTCGTATGTCGTCGAACACCGAGATAAGTAAATTTTTCATTTTTTCAACGGGGGTTACAGATAACGATATAGAATTTCAAGTTGGGCATATTTCGATCATCAAGAGTGCCATAAATATCATGAAAAGCTTTAATAAAGGCCATCTTATTGGCGCTTCGGTGCTCCCGTAGTGTAGTCCGGTCAATCATGCGGGCCTCTCGAGCCCGCGACTCGGGTTCAAATCCCGGCGGGAGCACTTTTTGTTCATGTCCAGGTTCTCTCTGGTATAGCCGATTTTTTTAACACGCTGTTTATAGTCTCTTATGTCAACTGCGTTTCCGTCTTATCCAGAATTTGTCTATGAATCACTCGTCGCATATTTCAAATTCTATACTAGACACCAAATACTGCAACCTCGTACCGCAACCTCGTTGATATTTTATCGCCATAATTACTTCCAAACTTATATCAAATAAGTGGCAAACAATGATCTAAAAGAGGGGGCGCTCAATTAAGGAATTTTAGCAGGAAATTGAACAGAGAAAAATATCTATGATTTGAATTCAAAGGGATGCTTTGAGATCGAACGGTCTACCGCTATGTTAGGCGTATTTTCTACACTTGCAAATAGACCAAAAAACGAACTTGAACACATTTTTTCTCCGAATTCCGGTCATGATTATGCCTTTGCATCCTCATTTGCCATCATAATGAATATTGATGTATTTCTTATTCGGTAATTTTGGATCATCGAGCCCCATTCTTTCGCTTTTGCATTTATGTTTGATAAGAAGCGACATGTGATGTTCTCTAGTGTTCTATGCATTCCAATTAATAAAAGAGAACGGTGGCACTTTTCAGCTCTTTATTTGCAAAAAAATCATGATGCACTATAACGCGACAAATACTATCAATTTCGTTAGGGGGAAAAGATCCCATTCCCGCCTTTAGACAATAGATTTCTTAGTGACGAGATCTGTCAAAGCTCTAGCTTGCAATTTGCAGATCAATCACTAACTAAAACCAAGCAAAATACCTTTCATCGGTATCAAAATCTGCGAATTAGGCCAACCTCCAAGTCCAAATCTTATCAATGGGGCCATCAAGAATATTGCGAAGAAGCAAGATCAAATCCATGTCTTTTCGTTATCTTTTTGAATTCAATTGTCTTCTCGAATCTGATGAAGATCATTACGAGGGTACAATCATAAGACCTTGAATGGTGTTTTGTTCAAACACAGAAGATTGTATGAAAATACTCATTGGTCCGACAAAATAGAAATCTGGAATATTAACGATTCAATAATCTCTCACGACGACTTCTCAAGGCGATCTAGAACATAATTAAGAATGCAGATACATTGCGCTGATGTGTATTCTCTTTCCCCTAGAGAAATCTTTATCCCCCTTCTCAATGCGAATCTTTCCTCGTTCTTCGGAAGCCCGATTTGATCGCCCAAAACGAAAACAGGATCTTCGCCAATTTCTATTTCCCAAATGTCTTTGCCTTTTTTCTCGAGGACAAATACATTGCGTTTAGTTTTAATGAGGGCTTGAAAACTATTCTTCTTCACAGTAATTCCAGGATGGGACTTTCCCGAGAGCACCTTTTTAATGAGATTCTCCCAATTCCTCTCCTGAGGCGGGGCATCCTGTAGTTGATTGCTCTCGACGAGGAGTTCCTTTGGAGGGTCTGGAGGACCGTTCAAGATTGCGTGAAAAATCACATCTTTTCTTGATGCGTAAGATTCGTAAATCGCCATTAAGATGCATTGATGAACGACATCGAGCCTTCCAGCTTCATAAAGATCCTTGAAATTCCCATCCGTTTTTCCAGTTCGTGAATAAAGTATGAATTCCCTTACCATTTAATCGCCGCTATCCATTGCCTTGATTATAACTATAATGCAACCCTTTGAGTGTATCGATTTGCTATAGGAAAAAAAATTGAAAAGCAAACCACGGAAAAGAAATTAATCAAATTGTTCCAGCAACACATCAAATACAGTCTGTTATTGCCTGCTGGCCATCATGGACTCTCCGAGATCATAAACGGATGCGGATTTTTTTATGCCATCAATATTGAGATCAGTTCCTAGATTTGGTTGGCGGACTATCCTGTTATTTCCCATTCCTTTAGACATATGCAATGCTTCAGTTTCAATAAAACCCTTAGAAAGTTTAGACGAGTTTCTTTCGTTCACCCAAGTTTTCGGGTTAGTCTGTAAACGACCAGAGCATGAGCTGACGACCTAACGGTGTTTGTGCTCCTGCACCATGCGCTCTTTCGTCAGTGTCTCCTAACCTACAACTCATTCGATTCCTTTTCTTCCAATAACTTATATTCGATTGAGTCTAGAAGAGCCATAAGACTCGCCTCGATGATGTTCGTTGACACGCCGATCGTCGTCCATGTTTTATTTCCGTCAGTAGACTTAATAAGGACTCGAACCTTCGCCGCAGTCGCCAATTTTGTGTCAATGACCCTAACTTTGTAGTCGATAAGCCTCATTTCACGGATCTCTGGAAAGAATCTTGTAAGCGCCTTCCGCAGTGCGCGATCGAGAGCGTTCACCGGTCCGTTGCCTTCTGCTGCAGTATGTTCAACATCGCCTTTTGGATCAATGACCTTGACGATAGCTTCAGATCTCGTCGACCCCTCCGAAACATCTACCAAAACACGAAAACCACCAAGTCTGAAGCGTGGCTTAACTTCATTTCTCAACCTGCGAACAAGGAGCTCGAGGCTTGCCTCCGCCGCTTCGAACTGATAACCTTCGAGTTCCATCCTCTTCAATGTCTCAAGCAGCACCTTCGCTTCGGCTCTATCGCAAACGCCGAGATCGTGCGATCTAGCCATGAGCCCAGATACGCCAGTGAGCTCAGAGACTAACAGTCTCCTACGGTTTCCAACAACTGTAGGGTCAATGTGCTCATATGTTCTTGGATTCTTCAGTACTGCGTTTATATGCACTCCACCCTTGTGGGCGAATGCACTTGAACCAACATATGGAAGTTTCGAGTCCGGAATGAAATTCGCAACCTCTGCGACGAAAGATGATAGGGATGTCAATTCATTGATTTTTTTGATAGACAATCTCTTTTTCATTTTCAACGCAAGTGCGGGAATCAGGGAGCAAAGATTTGCATTTCCGCACCGTTCTCCAAATCCATTTACAGTTCCCTGAACGAGAACCGCCCCCCTTTCAACAGCGGCTATCGAATTTGCGACTGCTAGCTCCGAGTCGTTGTGCATATGAACGCCAAGTTTTACCTTGACCTTTTTTCGAACTTCACCAACGATTTCTGCGACTTCGCTAGAAAGACAACCACCGTTGGTGTCGCAAAGCACAATGTATTCAGCACCGGCTTCTTCAGCAGCTTCAAGGACTTCTTCCGCAAAAGTCCTGTTCTCCTTCCAGCCGTCGAAAAAGTGTTCAGCATCAAAAATCAACTTTTTCTCCTTGGATCTGAGATAGGAAAGCGTTTCGCCAACGATCTTGATGTAATCTGACGTATGAACAGATAAGACCTCTTCCACGTGCAAGTCCCAAGACTTCCCAACGACGCAGACCCAATCAGTATCGGCTTCGATGAGCGATCTAATCATTGGGTCATCTTCGACCCGGGAATCTTTTTTTCTCGTGAAACCGAATGCGACGAGTCTTGTGTGCTTCAATTCGATTTTTTTTGCCTTCTGGAAGAACTCAGCATCCTTAGGGTTTGATGCAGGAATTCCTCCTTCGACAAAATCGATGCCGAAAGCATCCAGACGCTCTAGGATATCAATTTTATCTTCGGTAGAAAAGGAGACGCCTTCAGCCTGCGCGCCATCTCTTAATGTGGTATCATATAATTCAACATCAACAGATAAATAAATCCCTTCTTCGTGGGTTGTTCATCTCCGAGTCGAACGTCATAAGGGAAACATAATTTTGAAAGTGATAGATAAAATATGTGATCAATGAGCTGAATTATTCGTATTTTCATAGTCAAGAAGATTCGCTAGTTTTTGATTCAACATCGAAATCTTTAAAATAACATGATAAATGCTATCGCTCAACATGGAACGAAGTGAAAGTACAGTAGTTTCTGCTGCTCACAAAGCAAGAGAAGCAGCTCTTCGTGTCCAAGGGATCCCAATCAGGATCAGAAACCAGGCGCTTCACGCTATTGCAAGAGCTCTTGAGGCATCAAAAGACAGAATCATTGCCGCCAATTTGTTAGATCTAAAAAGAGCAGAGGAATCGAATCTGCCTTCACCGATGATTAAACGTTTAAAATACGATGATCAGAAAATTGAGGAGTCGATTGCTTCATTGAACTCCTTGGTCAATCTTGAAGATCCAGTCGGAAAGACTTTAATGATGATTGAATTAGACAATGGATTGCTGCTTCAAAAGGTGACGTGTCCCATTGGGGTGATTTGCGTTATCTTTGAATCAAGACCTGACGCACTTGTTCAAATTTCATCTCTCTGCATTAAAACATCAAACGCGGTAATTCTGAAGGGGGGATCCGAGGCGACATACACAAATGAGGTTCTTGCGGAGACGATTAACAGCGCGCTTCTTTCCGTAGACGAGCGATTTGAGGGGTCAGTACAGCTCCTATCGACACGAGAAGAGATCAAAGAGCTCCTCAAGTTGGATGATCTCATAGACCTTGTGATACCGAGAGGATCGAATGAACTCGTCCGGTCGATTAAAGAATCAACGAGGATCCCAGTTCTCGGCCATGCTTCTGGCGTTTGTCATACCTACGTTGATGACGAAGCAGATTTAGAAATGGCCCTGAATGTTTGCTACGATGCCAAGGTGCAATATCCAGCGGTATGCAATGCGATGGAAACACTTCTTGTCCACGAAAAGATCGCGCCAATATTTCTGCCAAGAATGGCATTGCTTTTTGAAAAGGCGGGTGTGAGGCTAAAGGGCGATGAACGAACGAGAAAGATCATTGAGGCTGAGACAGCGACAGAAAAGGACTGGTCAATGGAGTATAATGATTTAGTTTTGAACATCAAGATTGTTTCATCACTTGAAGAAGCGATCGATCACATCAATAAATTTGGCTCACACCACACGGATGCGATTATCACGGCATCGAAGGAAAAGGCAGAGCGATTCATGGAACTCGTCGATTCTTCGAGTGTCATGTGGAACTGCTCAACAAGGTTCGCTGATGGGTATAGATACGGACTTGGAGCGGAAGTGGGTATCAGCACAAATAAGACGCACGCAAGAGGCCCAGTTGGTCTTGAGGGTCTTGTCATCTATAAATACCGACTTATCGGTAACGGACAGGTCGTCGCCGATTATATCGGCAAGAACGCCAAGAAATTTATTCACAGGAGACTAGTATGAGGAACCTGAACCCAAAACGCGTAGTCATCAAGATCGGAACGAATACGATTTGCCGGCAAGATGGGACAGTCGATCATGATTATATCGCGGAGATAGCAAGGCAGGTCGTGGAGCTTGAATCAAAAGGTATCCAATCGATTATCGTAACGTCAGGAGCAATCGGTTCAGGATCGACTGAGTTAAATCTCAATGGAAAAAACAAAGACATTGCAATGAAGCAAGCCTGCGCTGCAGTTGGCCAAGCGATATTGATGCTTGCATATAGAGCTGCCTTCGCAAAATATGCAAAGCCTGTTGGGCAGATTCTGGTGACCTATGGTGCCTTCTCTGATAGAAAAAGATATCTCAATCTGCGCAAGACAATTGAAGAACTCTTCAAACTCGGCGTGGTCCCAATCGTAAACGAAAACGACGTGATTGCAACTGATGAAATTGACGAAGTTTTCGGGGACAACGATAAATTATCGGCACTTGTAGCTGCAAATATGGATGCTGATCTTCTGATTCTCCTCACCGATGTGGACGGCCTCTATGATAGAAATCCGAACTTCGATCCCGACGCAAGACTTCTGACCGTCGTTGATGAAATAACAAGGGACATTGAAAGAATCGCTGGTGATAAGAAAAGCGAGCGATCAGTCGGGGGGATGCGGACAAAAATTGCTGCAGCGAGGATTGCGATGCAGTCAGGTTGCAATATGGTCATCGCGAATGGAAGGCTTCAGAATGTTGTCCTCCGCATCGTTGAAGGCGAAGAAATCGGGACTCTTTTTACCGCGACACCAAAGTACACAATTAAAGAAAGATGGATACTCTTTGCGTGTCCAAGGGGGAAGATTGTTATCGATGAAGGCGCTGAAAAAGCAGTTAAAGAGGGAAAAAGTTTGCTTCTGTGCGGCGTTAAGACCGTTGAAGGGAATTTTAAAAAGGGCGACGTCGTCAGAATTGGTAATTTTGCGAAGGGTATTGTGAACTTTTCTTCTGCTGAGATCACTTCAATGATGTCATCCCTAAATTGTGAAAAACCGCAAGAAAATCCGAGCAAAATCAGAAAAGCAGTTGTTGAAAGCGAGAATATCGTTCTTTTAGATTGAGCAGTGAGTTATTCTTAATCGTATGAAGAACGAAAGACTACCAGAACTGTGTTCGGCTTGTTGCTGATGGGACAGGATGCCTCGATTTTTATAATCTTACTAGGGTATCAATTCTCATCGAGATAGCTCTTCGATGGAATAGTAAAAAGCAGTTTTTTTAAGTACTGAAATAAATTTCTGATTCGTCCAGTGACATTGATTTTTCCCGATATCCCCCGTTTTCACATAAAATCCTCTAGGAGACCGCTCAAGAAAGATTATTACATATTCCGCTTATCCTTTGCCCGTTGCACAAGAATGTTACCTTTACCGAGGGATTCGCTCGTCCCGTTCTCCTTATGTTCGTGGCGACGATTCTAGGCGGCGGATGCGATTATTTCTATCAGATCATCATGGGCCGTCAACTTGGGCCCGCAGGATACTCGGAGCTGAATGCACTCTTGTCAATTTTTTACATCATCTCGGTACCCACTCAAACAATTGCTGCATTTATGGTTAGATTCGTTTCAAAATACAAAGCAGACAACAAGGAAAGCGTGATTGCCTGGCTCGTCCGGAAAACGCTCCTGATCTCGTTGATTGCGGGGATCTTGATGTCCATTGGGATACTTATTGCAATACCATCGATAACTCGGTTTATTTCTTTGTCGTCTAGCGTCCCATTATTCATGCTGATGTTGGGAACAATCATTGTGATGATGAGCCCCACGGGGTACGGAACGGTGCAAGGCCTCCAGCGATTCCACTTATCAGCATTATGTGGCATTTCAGGACCTCTCACAAAGCTAGGCTTTGGTATCATTCTGGTTATTGCTGGATTTGGAATAAATGGCGCGTTCGGTGGCGCCATTATCGGCACTTTTTTCACATTTTTGGTTGGAATGATCGCAATCAGAGATTATTTCACTAAACCCGCAAGTCTCACTGAGAAACCTGATCTCTCAAATGTGGAACGATATCTTTTCAAGGCGATTATTGCCGTTGTATGTTTTTCAATTCTTATCAACATTGATGTTTTTGTCGCGAGGCAGTATCTGGGTCCACATGACGCTGGACTGTACACTGTTGCGTCAATCCTTAGCAAGGTGATTTGGTTCATGCCAGGAGCTGTTTCAACCGTGATGTTTCCCCGAGTCTCTGAATACTACACAAAGAACAAGGATACAACGACTGTCATGAGAAAATCGATTTTCTACACCTTGCTAATGACAGGCATCGTTGCTGCGTTATACGTAATAGCACCGGCTCAAATCATCAATTTGCTTTATGGCGGCGCTTACATAGACGCTGCTCCAGCGTTGTCAATTCTTGGAATTGCAATGACTCTTTTTGGCCTTTCAAGTCTTTTCATGAATTACGGGCTTGCAATAGAGAATCCAGTATATGTTGCCATTTTCTCATTTTTTACTGCCTTGCAGATCATTCTAATTATAATGTTCCATTCAAGTATGATCGCTATCGCACTTGATTTACTGGTGACGAGTATTGGAATTTTTTCATTCAGTTGGATATATCTAGAGATCAAGTCAAAGGAAATGAAAATGAAAAAATGACTGAAAAGAAAAATGACAGACCGCTGTGTCTGAAAAATCACTCGGACATTTCGTTTTCAATGCGATACCTATTTATTTCAATATTTTGCAACATCGCCAGGCACTCGAAATAGAAATCTACTACCGTAATGGATATTCAAAACAACGGTTTCCATTAATGTTTTTATAAAAATTAAAAGATCATCTCGCCTTTGATAAATGCCCTTGTTCTCTCGTCAGCAGGATCGTTGAAGATTTTTGACGTTTCCCCCTCCTCAATAATTCTTCCGTCGATCATCAATGCCGCACGATTGCACAGTCTCTTTGCCTGGAAAGGATTGTGCGTGATGACGATTGCAGCTTTTCCGCCCTGTGAAATGAAATCTCTAACGGCATTTTCCAAGATTGCAATGTTTGTTGGGTCTAAGTTTGCCGTGAACTCGTCAAGTAGCAAGAGCGTGGGATCAACGATGACGGATCTAGCAAAACACATACGCTGCATCTCCCCTCCAGATAACGATCGTGCATTTCTGTCCCTGCTCTCCATGAGACCAAGTTTCTCAAGGTAATAACTCACCTTTTGCTCGATTGATTCAGGATTCAAGCCCCTGAGTTGCAATCCATATGCAATGTTATTGAAAACGCTCCGGTTCATGGCGACTGGTTTCTGAGAGACGAGTGCCATTTTCCTTCTTATTAAAAAGGCGAGAGGACTTAAACTCTTGATTTCTTCGCCTTCAAAAAAAATCCTCCCTCTTGTTGGGACCTCCAAGAGATTAATAAGCCTGAACAATGTCGATTTCCCAGAGCCACTTGGTCCCATGATCCCCAGTATATCGCCCTCCCTTACCTCTAGATTGACATCTGACACAACAGCCTTTCCCGAATACTCTTTGGTCAGTCCCTCGGTTCTCAAAATCGCCTTCAAAGCATCTCGCGCTCCTGGATCCATCTCATGAACAGGAAAACTCCACATGCCACGATGAGAAGCACAACGCCGAGCCCGACTGCATATTCAAAATGGCCCATTCTCGTCTCGAGCATGATAGCTGTTGTGAGGACCCTCGTCTTCCCCTCAATGTTCCCTCCCACCATATAAGCAGCACCGACTTCTGCTATTGCACGGCCAAATCCAATCATGACGGCCGTGACAACGCCGACCCATGCCTCTCTAATAATTGTAAGAGTTGCCTGGCGGTTACTTGCTCCGAGCGAAAGAATTGTATTCTTAATGCTCTTGTCCACCTCGGAAACAGCAGATATCGTCACACCGGTAACCAAAGGAACAACAAGTAATGTCTGTGCCAAAATCATTGCAGTGGGTGTAAAAAGAATGCCGAACGAGCCAAGAGGGCCACCTCTCGAAAAGAGATAGTAAATAAATAGGCCCGATATGACGGGCGGGAAACCATACATCGTATAAGTGATTGTCTTGAGTAGGCCCTTTCCTCCAAACTCCTTGAGGCCGATGAGTGCCCCGAGAGGTATGCCTATGAGCGAGCCGAGTATCGTAGCGCTTCCAGAGACATAAAGCGAAAGGAATGTGACTTGCAGAACGTCGTAAGAAATTATATCTGCCATGCAAATCCTCCGAGCGGCTTTCGGCGTATCATGAAATTAGGCGATATAGGTTTCCACCAGTTATTTCTTTCTGAGGTGGGATTTGAATCTCTGCGATGTGCGAAATCGATAATGTGATGGTGCCAGGACCCGCGTTTGGCACGAAGAGTTTGTGGCCGTATGCATCTGTGAAGTTTCCGATCATCTCCTGGATCTCAGGTGATGTGATCCAATTCACAAAGTCGATTGCAAGTTTGTAATTAATATTGGGCCACCGTGTGTGATTGACTGGAATTACGCTGTATTGATTGTAAAGAATTGGGTCTCCTTTAAACAAGATTTCGAGGTCTTGGATTATTCCTGTTTCTTTTCTCTTATAAAAGGTTGCCTCATCTGATATAGCATATCCTTGTTCTTGTTGGGCGATATCGAGCACAGCTCCCATACCTTGACCAGTGCTCAAATACCAAGTATTACTGAAAGTAGAAGTATTCAAACCTAACAAGGACCAAATTTTCTTCTCTTTAATATGAGTCCCCGAGCCATCACCTCTGGAAACAAAGATTGCATCACCGGCTGTACCATTTTGATATATTCTCAAGAATGCTTCTGTTGCGCTACTCGCCTGTGAAACGTTCACGGGATCTTCCGCCGGCCCAACGATAACGAATTGGTTATAGCACACAAGCCGTCGGAATTCCCCATAGCCATCTTTCACGAATTGATTTTCGGCATCTGGTGAGTGCACAAAGAGTACATCCACGTCCCCATTCTTGCCAAGCTCCATTGCTTGACCACTTCCGACAGCGATAACGTCAACCTTGCAGTCGTAACGCTTTTCGAAGTCAGGCAAAATGTGATCAAGGAGACCGGAGTCATAGGCGCTCGTTGTAGTCGCTATGCGGAGTGTGTGCTTTTGGTGTAACGCAAGCGGGGCTGCAGCTAGAATTAGCACGCCAATAATAATAACGACAATTACGATTGTGAGTCTATTACCTTTCATTTTACCCCCAACCGATATGCTCAATGAAGCTTAACGGCATTTTCCTATATATCCCTTACGGATGCATTTTCTTAATGACTAATGATATCTATTCACTAAACTTGTTGAGAACACAGACAAGAAGTAAGATTGATACTCTTTCGTGCTTGAAATCATGAATGGATTTGCAATGACTACCTAAATTTTTTTCTGAACATCTCAAGACTCTTGCTGATCGCTTCAATGGCAACTTCCCTTCGCTCCCATCCGAGAACCTTCGTTCCCTTTCCTTCTTCTAATCGTTTATATGTCTGAAAGAATTCCGCAATTTCATTCAAATAATGAAGAGGAAGATCTTCCAGTTGCTGATATTCTTTATATCTTGGATCTCCCAATGCAACTGTTAAGACCTTATCATCTTGGCCTTTTTCGTCGATCATCTTCAGCAATCCGATTGGTTTTGCTTCGACCACACATCCCGGAAATGTGGGCTCACTGATCATGACCATCGCGTCTAGGGGATCACCATCGTCGTAGTAGGTTCGCGGTATAATACCATACGCGACTGGGAATACCACACTGGAGTGGAGAACCCTATCGAGGAGGATGCAGTCGTACTCTTTTGAAATCTCGTACTTGTTCTTGCTCCCCTGGGGTGTCTCGACAATAACATTTACGATCCTAGGCGGATCTCTGCCAGACGGGACCATTTTCCAAAGAGACACCAGAAACACCTTCTGAATTGAACCTTCTGAATTGAATATCAATAAAAAAATGAGGTAAGAATATTTTATAATTGCTATGGAAAGAACTGAGAGATCATTTGATTCATATCTTGCTAGTAAAAAAAAGTCTGTCCAAAACTCCCGAGAAATGCTGATAACATGAATAGATGGTCTCCATGCGCGAAAGCACAGCTTTGCTAGTTTTCTTAATTCAGTTAGATAAGATTCATATACGGAAACACTTGATACGGCAAATATCTTTGATTCCAGGCGATCGAGAGGTGCTCTGTTGATCGACCTCATCTTGTTCCAACTATTTGTTCTCGTTCTCATGGCAAGGATATTTGCCCTGCTCTTTGAGTCTGTAAAAATCCCACCTCTCGTGGGCGAAATTCTTGCTGGGATCATCATTGGAAATACATTTCTCTATAGTTCCCTTCATCTTGAAACGGACATTGAAGTCCTTCGTGTTTTCTCAGAATTGGGCGTAATTTTCCTTCTGTTCACAATCGGTCTCGAGACACCTTTTAGCGAACTAAAGAAAGTGGGGCGGACATCGACCCTCGTCGCAATCCTGGGCGTCATATTTCCCTTCGCTTTTGGTTACCTCCTGATCATTTCGCTCGGGCACCCGCAGGTGGAGGCGCTTTTCATCGGTGCGGCAATGGTTGCGACGAGTGTCGGAATTACGGCGCGTGTCATCAAAGATATGGGGCTGACACACACAATCGAGTCCAGAGTGATAATCGGTGCTGCAGTTATAGATGACATTCTCGGAATGGTCGTCCTTGCGATTGTGAGTGGTATTGCAGTCGGCGGCACACTGAATATTATCGATACGCTCGTTGTAGCCGTCCTTGCGGTCCTCTTTGTTCTCGCTGTCATTTACGTGGGCACAGGCCTGTTGCCCAAAGCAAGAAATAGAGTAAAGATCAAAGAAAGAACTTCAAGAAGTTCACTGATCAGATTCGGCTCCAGTCCGCTTGCATTGGCCCTCATTCTTTGCTTCGGCTTATCCGCACTTGCATCATACATTGGTCTCGCAGCGATCATCGGTGCTTTCCTCGCCGGGATGGTATTCGCTGAATTCAGCGATACCATGCCAGTTGCCGAAAAATTCGAACCGATCAACGAGTTTCTCGTTCCCTTCTTCTTCCTCTACATCGGCATATCCGTTAAGATAGCGTCGTTCGCCGAAGTCGCGATTCTATCACTCGCCATAACCGCACTTGCGATCATAACAAAATTCGTTGGGTGCGGACTTGGAGCGTACAAATTGGGAAGGAGGTCCGCAACGGTTATCGGCGTTGGCATGTCGCCAAGGGGAGAAGTTGGATTAATAGTCGCCTCGGTGGGTTTGGGCATCGGTTCAATTTCCTCTGGTATGTTCTCTGTCGTCGTCGCCATGTCTCTTTTAACAACATTGATCGCACCCCCATTGCTGACTTACACTTTCCGGCGCACGGCGAGCGGCAAATCGATGAGAGTATCTAAATAAGGGAAGTTGAAAACATAAAAAGAAACACGTCTGATTAAACCCAAGTAGATGTGAACTTTTGGGACTATATAAGGCCTCTACAGGTATTCCATAGGTATCTTATTGATCGTATTGCCCATTTTGTATGATCTTATCGTATCGATTGTCGTTTGAATGATTCTTTGCAAAGTTTCCTTCGTGTAGAAAGCGGAATGAGGAGTTATGATAATATTAGGGGCGCTCAACAGAACATCGCGCTCAGGATGTGTTTCGTCTTCCAAAACATCAATTCCTGCACCCCATAAATGACCTGATTCAAGAGCGTCTTTGAGTGCAAGGCTATCAACGACCCCACCCCGTGATGCATTGATCAAAATGCTTCCTTTCTTCATCTTGGCAATAGTGTCTTTGTTGATCAAGTGATAAGTATTCGGTGTAAGAGGAATGTGCAACGTGACGAAATCGCTAATCGAAAGAAGTTCCTCAAGAGATAGATAGGGAAATCCATACTTAGCCTGCAATGACTTATTTTCGTAGACATCATAAGCGACGATTTTCATCCCAAATCCTGAAGCAATGCTCATCACCGCTGCTCCAATCTTACCCGTTCCTATGATACCTAGTGTTTTTCCTTTGAGCTCAAGTCCGAGGAACTGTTCGAAGTCAAACTTCTTTTTTTCTTTAACATAAATGTCTGCAAACGGAATCTTTCTTGCTGCAGCAAGCAGCAGCGCAAAGACATGTTCGGCGATGACATGAGAACCATAGTCGGGAATATGGCAAACAGCTATCCCTTTGCTCAACGCATGCTTCGCTGCAATGTGATCGAAACCAACACTCCTTGTGACGATGAGCCGAAGGTCTGGAAGCGCATCGATGACTTCTTCTGTTACTCTTGAATAAATAAAAACTGAAAGGATCTCAGCCCCTCTTGCAGCGTTAATAAGCTCATCGTCATTCAAAGGACGATCATAAATTATCACTTCATCATCTCGAAAGGTTTCTTTGATCTCTTCTGCATGACTTTTGAGCTCCGTGAATACCATTTTCATGCGTATCCCTACAGACAATAGTGAACCATGGTCATAATAAAAATAACTCGTTCAAGAATTTAAAATGTCAAAGCCCAAAAAATCCAAGACTTAATCGCTAGGATCACATTATCCGATAGGAAAGAATGTAACTATTTGATAAACAGAGAGCTGTGAAAATGAGTAAAAAGGGGGGGGTGTTTGAAATGAAAGTAAACGAATTATTCGATCTTTCAGGTAGGGTCTCTGTGGTAACAGGAGGTTCAATGGGTCTTGGGTTCCAAATGGCAACGGCTCTGGCGGAAGCAGGTTCATCCGTTGTTCTTTGTGCTCGCAATTATGATAGGTGCGCAGAGGCGGCAACCGTAGTCGCGAAGCATGGTGTCGAGACACTCGCCGTTAGCTGTGATGTTCGATTTCGAAAGGATGTGCGCAATCTCGTGAGAAAGACCCTTGAGAAATTTGAAAAAATTGATGTTCTAGTGAATAGCGCAGGTATTGCATGGGCAGACCCGCCTGAAAGAATGAAAATGTCCGACTGGCAAAAAGTGATCGATGTCAATCTTACAGGGACTTTCATATGTTGCCAAGAAGTAGGAAGGGTGATGATCAAAAGCAGAAAAGGGAGCATCATCAATGTCAGTTCAGTACTCAGTACTCTCGGCAATCGAATCATTGATTGTATTAATTACACGGCATCAAAAGGAGGAGTCGATGCACTCACAAGGGATCTTGCTGTCAAATGGGCTCCTTTCAATATCCGCGTTAACGCAATCGCCCCTGGCTTTTTCAAAACTCATTTGACCAAATCAGTTATTGAGCGAAGGGGTAACGACATCATCAACTTAACGCCCGCCGCACGGATAGGCGAAGACGACGATCTGAAAGGACCTGTTGTCTTTCTTGCATCTGATGCCTCGAAATTCATAACAGGACAAGTAATTGCCGTAGACGGCGGATATTCGATCATGTGATTCAAGTGCTATAATCAATATGGTAATTGATTGATGATGCGAATTAATTTAATTACAGTGCAATACCCCTATTTGGTGAGACGATGTGGAAAAATAATGCTAGATGTGCAGTGTGCTTGACTTTCGATTGTGACAGTGACATCTCCTGGAAGAACATAATGAGGCGGACTGGAGCGGTCAAGGAAGGGGAGCCCTTTAGTCCAGTGGTTCTCTCACAAGGTCAATACGAAGTCAACGTCGCGATTCCGAGGATCCTCAGATTTCTAGACAAGCACGAGCTCAAAGGATGTTTTTTTGTTCCAGGCATGCTAGCAGAAGAGCGACCCTCGCTTATCAAAGAAATCGACAGGAAAGGCCATGAGATTGGACATCATGGTTATTCGCATCTCAATCCATCCCGACTTACACCAGAGCAGGAAATGCAGGAACTTAAAATGGGGCTTAGAGCCTTGGAAGAATTACTTGGCAAGAAACCGAAAGGCTATCGCGCTCCAGCATTCGATCTTTCACCCCGAACTCTCGAATATCTTTGCGATCTTGGATTCATGTATGAAAGCAGCATGATGGCTTGGGACGTCCCATATATCCATTCCATTAAGGGAAAGAGACTCGTTGAGATTCCGTTCAACTGGCTCACGGTTGACTGGACCTACTTTGCATTTAACTTCTTCCCACCACTCGAATATCAGAGCGGGATATCAAGCCAAGAAGAAGTGCTGGAAATATGGACAGAGGAATTCGAAGGATTATACGATGAAAATGGTTTGTTTACCATCGTCATGCATCCCCAGGCGATTGGGCGGGCATCGAGAATGAGAATGCTCGACCGTCTGATCAATCACATCAAAAAGAAAAATGGAGTTTGGATTACAACACCATCTGAAATTGCAGAATATTGGCTTGAAACACATCCCTGACTTTTTTCTTTTCATTTCTATCCTTCTGATCAAAGAGTTAGAAAAGGTATTACGAAAGTTGTTAAGTGGAGAGTTTGGATTTTCGTCTTGAGGACTCTAACCGTATCGTAAATTTAAACTCGTTCTGCTAATCCGAAAGTTACTAATATCTTATTTCTCTTATATTCTGAAGAGGAAAGTTATCAGCCTAATGAGAAAATTTTGAAGGCTGAGAGGAAACTTTCCAGACGTAACAGGGGGAGAAAAACTTGCCGATGTTGAAAACCCGAGTAAAAGTGATGGCCGCTCCAAACCGATACATCATCGGTCCTGGAGCAGTAAAGGAACTAGGAAGACGCAAGATGTTGCTAGGAAAGAGGGCATTTGTTCTCGGTGGGACGCGCTCGATTGAGAGCGTGGAGAAAGAGATGAAAGAAGACTTCCAGGAGCACGGTCTTGAAATCGTGCACATGGAGAAGGGCGTCCGCTATTGCACAGCCAAGGAAATCAAGAGACTCGCGGAAATGGCAAAGGCAAAGGAAGCCGACTTCGTAGTGGGTGTCGGTGGCGGGTCGATCATGGACCTGGCCAAGGCGGTAGCCAGCGCAGAGTATGGAATTGGCAAACCAATTGCCCTGATTAACACGATCCCATCGACAGATGCTCCGTGCAGCGCTCTTTCAGTCCAGTACGACGAAAAGCACGTTGTCGAGAAAGTCCTCTTCTACTACAGAAGCCCGGACCTTGTCATCGTCCCGACCGACAAGTGTGTTCAGGCACCTGCGAAGTGGTTAGTTGCCGGTATGGGAGATGCGTTGGCGACGAGATTTGAGGCCGAAGCATGCGCCGAATCAAGATCCGGAAACGCCCTCATCGATGGTGGATTGCCGCCATTTACTGCGACAAGACTGGCCCAGTTGTGCTATGAGACCCTGATCAACTACGGGTATCATGCAAAGTTGGCCAATGAGAGGCAGGCGGTCACAGAGGCTTATGAAAATGTTGCACAAGCCAACACACTCCTGAGTGGTCTTGGATTCGAGAGCGGTGGGCTTGGTGCTGCTCATGCCATACATGACGGTCTCACGGCAGCTCCTGGCAGAATGAAGGCTCCGAAACCAGAACATGGTGACCTGGTTGCAATCGGTACGATTGCGCAGCTCATCATGGAGAACAGGCCAAAAGCACTTATTGAGGAAGTTATAAACTTCTGCCTAACAGTAGGCCTGCCGGTTACACTCGAGGAGATTGGTGCCACCTTTGATGACTTGCCACACTGCATGGAGTTGACCTGCAACCCGAACCACCCGTATGCTCACAACGAGCCGTTCCCGATGACTGTTGACCGATGTGTCGACGCTCTGAAGGCAGTCGACGCGCTTGGAAGGGCATACCGGGACAAGTTCATGCGAAGGTAAATAAAACCATTTTTTCTCTCTTTTTATATATTTTATTCTTGTTTTTTCGAAAAAAAAAGTTATAGTGGATTTTTTCAAATAACGACAAAGTACCTTTTTTAGTATACGATCAACAGGATGCGTACCCCTGTGAATTACAATCAAGACAGTCAAATTTTCGGGTCATTAAATATGTATGTTTTTGAAAAATTTTAAAAGAAAATTCATATTTCAAAAAGAACACGTCTGATAATACACGATTATTATGTCCAAGAATTTTCGAAAAAATAGATAAGTGATGCGCCGTTCACAAGGTTTTGAAAGTTACCCGCTTGAAATTGGGGGAAATAAGATATATATTCCCATCAATCCCGGCATCGTCCCTCGGAGGGTGAAATCATTGGACAAAGATATCATCGATCGATTGGTGAATATCGTCGGGAAAGACAACGCTTCGATCAATCCTGTGGACTTGGTGTGCTATTCTGTAGATTGTTATGCAATCAAACATGGCACAATGCCAGATATCGTCGTTCGTCCAGGTAGCATTTCCGAAGTCCAAGAGATCATGAAAATTGCCGATTCATATGCCATCCCAGTAGTTCCTCGCGCAGGAGGCTCATGCCTCACAGGCGGATGTGTACCTACGAGGGGTGGCATTGTTGTCGACTTGCAGAGAATGAATAGAATCCTCGAGGTGAAAGAAGACGATTTGTCGGTTACTGTTGAACCTGGTGTCGTCTTCGCCCAGCTCAATGCCTATCTGAAAAAATACAATCTCTTTTTCCCTCCAGACCCGGCGAGTGGCGAAATCTGCACGATCGGAGGAATGGTTGCAGCAAATGCTTCTGGTATGAGAGCTGTCAAATATGGAGTCACGGCCGATTATGTGACCGGGCTCAAGGTTGTGCTTCCGGATGGTAGACTGTTGAAAACTGGCGGTTCAGCAAGGAAGACTGCTTCTGGATACGACCTTATTCATCTTTTCAACAGGTCGGAGGGCACTCTGGGAATCATCGTCGAGATCACTTTGAAACTGAGGCCTCTTCCGAATTTCATCATGAGCGCTGTGGCTGAATTCGATGAACCCGAAGATGCTGGAAGAACCGTGGCCAGAACGATCGCGTCTGGCGTTATTCCCGCGGCTATCGAGATTCTTGATGCAATCGCCCTTCAAGTCATGCGCGAAGAAGCCCATCTTCCTCTGCCAGATGTTGGGGCTATGCTTTTCCTAGAGTTTCATGGCGAGGATAGATCTGAAGTGAAAAAGACTTTTAACCGGTTTAAGAAGATCGCAATGGAAGAAAAATGCAGGGAAATCAAAATCGCGACTGATCCGGACGAAATGGAGAAGTTGTGGGCAGCGAGAAAAAGATTATTTGCGACGCTGACTCGATTGAAACCATCCCCTATTGCAACGGACATCGTCGTCCCTCTTTCACAGATTCCAACAGCTATCAAGAAGATTCGCGAGATTTCGGAAAAATACGATATCAAAATCACAACCTATGGACATGCAGGCGATGGGAATGTCCACTCGCTCCTCCTTGCGGATTTGAGGGTCCCTGGAGAATCTGAGAGAGCGCATAAGGCTCATGATGAAATCAACAGAATGGCTATCTCGCTCGGTGGGACGATCACGGGCGAACACGGGATAGGACTCGAAAAGAAATCGCTAATCGTCGAGGAGCACGGAGAGGTGGGCTTGGACATTATGAGACGCATTAAGAAAGCCATTGATCCAAGGGGTATTATGAATCCTGACAAAATCTTCGAGGTGTGAGGAATGTCAGAGACATCATCGCTGGAGAAATACAGGGACGCGCTGGAATACTGTATTAGGTGCGGTTTTTGTAAAGCGAATTGCCCTTCTTTCGGACAGATTGGATGGGATTCTGCAACGGCAAGAGGAAGAATGACATTCATAAAAGCGGTTCTGAATGGGGATATCAAGATCGATGAGGAGATGGCAAAGCGTCTTTTCACCTGCACCACATGCGGTGACTGCGAACAGCGATGCCCTCCTAGCGTAAAGACAGTAGAAATTATCGAAGCTGCAAGGGAAGAATTCGCGAAGCGTGGCCTATCACCGGAAAAACATAAGAAGCTCGTCGAAAGGATGCGCGCAGAACACAATCCATACGGAGAGAAAAATGTTGTAAAGAACAAATTCAGACGTCTGCCTGAGAACGCGGATATCCTCTACTTCATGGGATGCACGGCGGCGTTTAGGAGTCCTGACACGGTTATCGCAACAATGGACATTCTTGATGCTGCTGGTGTTAAGTACAGGGTGCTTGGCGAGGATGAGTGGTGTTGTGGATCTGTTTTAAGGAGAACGGGTTTTATTGATGAGGCTGAGCGATTAAAGGAACATAACATACAGGCTTTCAAAGAAAATGGCATAAAAACAATCGTAACCTCATGTGCCGGTTGTTACAGAACGCTCAAGAAGGAATACCATATGGAGGGAATTGAGGTTCTGCATATTACAGAGTTCGTTGACCGATTGATCCAGGACGGTAGATTACAAGTGAAAAAGAGTCGGGAAAGAGTTACATATCACGACCCTTGCCATCTTGGAAAACACATGGGCGTCTACGATGCACCAAGAAGGGTGCTGAAAAAACTGGCAACCCTCGTCGAGATGGAACACTGTCGTGAGAACTCGATGTGCTGCGGAGCTGGTGGAGGCGTCAAAGCCGCTTACGGAGATACAGCAACAGGTATCGGCGCAAAACGTATGGCAGAGGCGAAAGCGAGTGGCGCACAGAAAGTGGTCACACCTTGTCCCTTTTGTAAAACGAACCTGAGCGATTCGTCGGATTGTATACCAGTTATAGACTTTGCGGAGTATGTTGCCTCGAAAATCAAAAAGAAAATTCGATGATCGACAATCCGCCTTAGGGACAACAAACCCTTTCAATTTTGGACTTTGCAAGTATAGATTTTTTCCATTTTTTGTGATGTAAGGCATTCCAGATCTCCACGATTATTCGATTCTCGATGAGATATTGCAATCTGTATTCGGAGATCAAAGTCGTGGCTGTGAGCAATTACGTGGAACTTCGAAACATTCATATGCGACTAATCGGATAAGGTAACACAGGGGGTAAAATATGGCCAAAGCATTTGTTTTAACAAAGGCGGGAGGCCCTGAAAACCTCAAGATGATGGACTTCCCGACTCCAAAGGCAAAGCCCGGAGACATCGTTGCTGACGTCAAATTGTGCGGTGTCTGCGGAACGGATACCCATATTATTTACGGGAGACTACCAGTACCAATGCCGCATATTCTGGGACACGAATGGTTCGGAACAGTGCGCGAACTTGGAAAGGGCGTCAAGGTAGATTACACAGGGAAACCGTTGGAGGAAGGCGACTATATTGCGACATGTCTCGCGAAATGCAATGAGTGCTGGTTCTGTCACAACCTGCCAGGAAGAGAAAGCCTATGCATGAATATGGATGTCGTTGGTATTAGCACCCATAAGGCAACAGATCCACCACACTTCTGGGGCGCTTTCGCTGAACATGTCTATATTCCATCGCACATCCCAGTGTTCAAGTTCCCACCAGGTCTGACTGAGAAAGAAATGGTGCTAGTTGAGCCGATGGCTGTAGCGACCAGATCCTTCAAGAGGGCGCAGTCTGGTGGAACAGATTGTGCATACGCAGGTGAGGGTGTAGACCCGTCACAGACCGTTGTTATCCAGGGTCTTGGTCCGATTGGTCAGTGCCACACAGTTGTCAACAATGTATATGGTATGACGAACATCATCGGTATCGACATTGTCCCGAGCAGGCTAGAACAGGCAAAGAAGATGGGTGCAACAGAAGTCATTAGCATGAAGGAGTACCCGACAACAGAGGATCGTGTCGAAAAGATCATGGAGTTGACAAATGGAATTGGCGCAGATGTCGTCATCGAGGCAACTGGTGTACCTGCTGCATTCTCAGAGGCATTCAAGCTCGTCCGCCGTGGCGGAACGATCGTCGAAATGGGTCACTTTACAAACACTGGGGAAACCACTGTCAACCCACATGTCGACTTCTGCAACAAAGAGGTCAACGTTTTCGGAAGCTGGGGATACTCTAAGTTCGAATACAGAACGGCCATTGCTGTCATGATGAAGGCAAAGAAGATGGGTATCCCATTCGGAGAAATCTGCGCCGAGATCGCGCCACTTGAGGATCTGCCAAACCAGATCATAAGGCAGGAGAAGAGACTATCTCCGGGTAAGATTGCAGTAAGGCCTTAGAAAAAAAATCTTTAGGCAGTGGAATTGGAAGTCCACTGCTTCTTTTCATCATTTTTTAACCTATTGATTCTGATTATATTAGTCTGAAGATGAAATAATGTTACTCTGAGAATGAAAAATTATAAGAAAAGGACTTCATGAATTACAGCTCGTAAGTGGTCAAAAAAGAGGGGACGAGGAATGATTTTTTGAAAAGAATTTGCAGATCTCCTACATCTTCAACGCTTTCTTGACTTCTTCGTATCTTGCTTTCTGCTCTGGAGTTAGGTTAGGATCACTCTCGATCTTTGACGAAATCTTACCCCATAGCCATTCTCTGTGCTGCTCAGGTACCCTGCTCCATTTTTTTTCGACAATATCCATCGGGAACTCAGCCTTCATAATAAATCCAAGGATCTTTCTTTCCGCTTCATCTTCCAAATGCATCGACATAAAAGCGCACATGGGGGCATGAATCAAAGAAACGGAATATAATAGTTTCGGGCGGACAAAGATTGTCCGCCCCCCATTTTAGGGAGAGCCAAAAGAAATGCTTTTATCCTCTGATTCTCTTCAAAACCTCATCTTCCTTGATGCCCGAAAGTACACGTGCGTATTCCGCTTTCGCCGCGAGATTTCCCTGCCTCAGTATCATGATCCTCTGCGCTTGCGGAGAGCCAGCACCATGCATTGATTCGATCAGAGCGGTTCCGGTCGATATGTTCTCTATTAACCGGATAAGCCGCGCTCTTTCTTCTGCCGATACTCCCTCTTTCGCTTTAAGGTACTTCTGAAGGTATTTGCTCACCCTTGGATTCTGGAAGTCCTTTTGAGACGGCAGCGTTGCGACAATCCCGCCTGCCAGATCCTGAGCGAGCCGTCCAATCTCGTAAATAAGCCGAGTCACGTTTTGCTTCGTAACATTTGCTAGCAATGGATCTACCAAATATGCCCCGGACTTCGTTTTGAACCCCTCACTGGAGCAGGCGATGGAACCGCAATAAAGTGTCTCTGTGAGATGGATCATTTCCGTGAGCTTGTCTCTAACATGAGAAGCATCCTGAATTCCGTGAGCGTCGGCGAGGGCAGCGCTCGCGCCTATTATCACATCGCTTACACCAGCCTTACACCCACCGTAATTCTGTCTGTGGTAGGAAGCAAATCTTTCCACCAACATTCCGGAAAACTCAAACTCTCCGGCCATGAAAACCCTCTCATTCGGAATGAAAACGTCATCGAAAATGACAAGCGCTTCCCCACCGACAATGCCATATCCTAAATTCCCTCGATCGAGGGTTCTTTCGAATTTCCTCGTATCATTGGTCTGCCGTCCCAAGATATGAATAACCCCTTTTTCATCAGAAGGGACTGCAAAAGAAACCGCATAATCAGCATCATCTGCTGTCATATTGAGTGTTGGCATGATCAGCATCATGTGTGAATTGACCGACCCAGTTTGATGCGCCTTCGCTCCTCTAACGACGATGCCATCCTCTCTTTTCTCAACGATGTGGACGAACATGTCCGGATCGGCTTGCTGAGATGGTCGAAGACCCCGATTTCCCTTTACATCCGTCATTGCGCCCCCAATCATGAGGTCTTCTTCCTGGACTTTCAAGACAAAACGTTTTATCCTCTCAAAATAATCGGTTCCAAGCTTTTGATCCATTTCGTATGTCGTCGTGTACAAAGCGTTCATCGCGTCCAGGCCAACGCATCTTTGGAAACATGAGCCAGTTTTCCTCCCAAGAAGCCGCAACATTTTGACTTTCTTCACGAGATCATCAGTGCTTTGATGAATATGCGTGAAACGATTGATCGTCTTCCCCGTCAAATGGGACTTCGCAGTCATCAGGTCTGAATACTGGGGATCATGCGCAAGCTCGTAAGTCATTGCAACAGCATTGGCATGTTCCCATGTGAATGGATGATCAGCGACGTTCTCTATTCTTTCTCCGAAAACATAGGCTTCTGTCTTCATCCTTCGCAGGCTATCCAGATATTGTTTTCCGTTCATCATAATGACCATCTCGACAACATGATATTGAGTAAACGAGTCTTTCCTATAATGAATATTTCCCAATAATCGATCTAATTCGATAGACGATGAACGCTTCTTGAGCAAACAATCATGTTATTCGTATAGACCTCCCATTTGAAATGATGAGTTCGAAGGTTAGAAAGCTATGGTTTCCGATACCTCAATCGGTGAATCACCATGATCATACGCGCAGTTAATACAAAAACTGTAAAAGTCAATGATAGAATAACGAGGAGAATGGTCGTGTGCGGGGAGAAGTGTCAGATTATTGAGTTTATATTGGAAAAGGGTGCAATAATTCCTGCACATAAACACCCTCACGAACAAATTGGCTATGTGCAAAAAGGAAAACTCAAGATATCGATCGACGGACAAATCAGCATTTTAACTCAGGGAGACGGGTACTGGATCGAGCCAAACGTGGAGCACGAAGTCGAGGTCCTTGAAGATTCGATAGCTATTGACGTCTTTTCACCACCGAGGGAAGACTTTAAGACATGAGACAGTAGAAATCAGAATTCAGTTCAAACCCAGCGGATAATAACCTATCATGAAATCGCAATAAATCATGTTGGAAAGAGATTTCTAAGAAGTTCAACTAGAACTACCAGAGCGATCGCCATTCCGATAACAAACCAGGGATTAATCTTAATTGCCTTTTCATCTTCCGATTCAAAATACCTTATCAATCCTGCGGCTGACTGGAACCCTTCACTTTTTTTCTTAGGCATACATTACTCTGATTTCTCAATACTATATTTATAGATTATCAAATCAGCTCCTGAGACAGCTTTCAATTTACAACCGAAGAACTCGATTCAAGATTGCCCCATCCATAGATTTATATTTTAACTACAGATTCTTCCGTCACGGTACGATGCATTGGGCAGACGTTATCGCGAGATCCCTGGCCTCAGCGACAGACAGCCATCTAATTTCCACAGGGATAAGTCCTTCTGGTTTTATTCATGTTGGTAGTTTGAGAGAGGCAATCACTGCAAGCGCAATTCAGAAAGCACTCACAAATTTTGGAGCGAAAGTGAGACTTATCTATCTTATTGATTCTTTTGACCCGCTGCGGAAGAGATACCCATTTCTCCCTGAGGATTTCGAAGATGATGTCGGCAAGCCACTTAGCCATGTGAGGTGTCCATGCGGGTCTCACAAGAATTATGCCCACCACTTCATTCAACCATTCCTCGAAGCTCTGGACATCCTTGGAATAAAGCCTGAGATATATTGGACGCATGAGCTATATGCGAAGGGCATGTTTGCAGATGCAATAGATACCGTCATTAG
The DNA here is from genome assembly GCA_029907465.1 of Methanomassiliicoccales archaeon. Classification (NCBI taxonomy): domain Archaea; kingdom Methanobacteriati; phylum Thermoplasmatota; class Thermoplasmata; order Methanomassiliicoccales; species Methanomassiliicoccales archaeon. The sequence continues at coordinate 89,378 of JARYLV010000004.1, read as the reverse complement.
CGCTAAAACGAAGATCGTCGAGATTTTGCGAGATGTCACAAAGAGAGAAATCTCCGACGACTATTTCCCGTACAATCCACGGTGCAACTGCTGTGGGAAATTTACTGACGTTGAAATTCTTCGATATGAACGCCCGTTTGTTTATTATCGGTGTAGATGTGGTAACAACGGTAAAGCGGATATCAGGAAGGATGATGGGAAGCTTCCCTGGAGAATCGAATGGGCGGCAAAGTGGAAGATTTTCGGCGTTACTTGTGAGCCATTTGGTAAGGATCACGCGGCTGCGGGTGGATCATATGACACTGGCGTGAGATTTGCTCGGGAGATCTTCGGAATCGAGCCGCCGTTTCCCGTGCCATACGAATTTGTACAGCTCAAAGGTAAAGGGCAAATGCATAAGTCTACAGGCTCAGTAATTACTGGCATCGACGCTCTTAAGATTACGCCCGCGCCTGTCCTGAGTTTTACGATGCTCCGATACAATCCAGATCGTCATATCGATTATGACCCCGGGCTTGGGATCCTTGAAATGGTCGATGAATACGATAGAATTGAAAGGTTATATTATAAAGGTGGGGCCGAGGAAAAAGAACTCGATTTACTCCGTGCATACGAGCTCTCTCAACCGAAATTTATCAGACCTCAGATGCCACTTCAAGTCCCATATCGACACCTAGTTAATGTAGTCCAAATCGCCGAGTCATTTGAAGATGTAATTGAGATTCTAAAGAGAACTGAGCATATCTCAGAGATCTCACAACTTGATGCGGAAGTGCTATGGGAAAGAGTGCAGTGCGTAAAATATTGGCTCCTTCACTTTGCACCCGAAGAGGTGAAATTCTCGTTGGCAACGGAAACACCAAAGATAAAATTGGAAGAGGTGGAATGTGCATTTCTCAATTGCCTTAATACAGCCTTAAAAGACATCGATTGGGAGGCAGATGCGATACATAATAGTATATACGGCTGCGCCAAGACAAGCGGCCTGAGCGCAGCGAGGGCATTCCAACTCCTCTACCAGATCTTCATTAACAGAACATCGGGACCGCGGTTAGGTTATTTCTTTTCAACACTCGATAAGAAATTTGTGCTCACGAGAATTGAAAGCGCATTGCATGCAAAGTGATTAATTCTGTTCACACATTGAACGCCGAGGAATTTTAATTAAATAATACCAAGCTCTGTTAGTTTCTCTGGTAGGTATGTGTCCGTCACATAATCAAGGCCATATTTTGCCAGTGCCTGCTGTTCGGCCTTCTTTCCGATTTCAAGCATCGTCTCAATTTCATTACGCCAGAATTCGTCATTAAATCTCGGATCGTTAAGTTCGGCGTTCAATGCACGAATATCCATATCCGTCAGTTTGTCTGTTGGTAGATCATAATTGATAATGTCCGATGCGGTGATACCGATGAACTCAGCGGTCGGCGTTGCAAGGTATTCTGAGATATGTGCGGTCTTGATCGCCCCATAGGCAACCGATGCGAAAATCCTGAAGGACCATGGATCTCCATCGGTAAACACAACAACGGGTAGCTTCAGCTCTTCATTGAGCCGTTTGATGAAGCGCCTCGTACTCCTCGCAGGTTGCCCCTTGAGATGAACAAGGAGTGCGTCGAACTTCTCATCGAAGCCGTTTTCAACAAGACGGTCAAACATACCGCCAGTTTCAATCGCCACCACGAATTTCGCACTTGTCCCGATCAATTCTATTTTTTCTTTTTCTACGTTGTAGGGAATGCTGTAACCAGAGTCCCCAACATCATCTCTACAGTTAATGCGTTTGAGCTTTCCCTTCCTATCGACCTCTGTGATCGTCAGGTCTCCGATGATACTTGCGCCGTTTTCTTCGGGCCTCAGTTTGAAATCCTCTCGTAAGCATTTGGTGACGATTTCGAGATCCTCTGCCAGCAAATTTGATTCGTCCTGTGACGAGAACTTTGCTTTCCCCCATCCTTCGGAGATATAATACATCTCTCTGAGAGTTGAAGACTTATTATTCGCAATCATGTCTTCAATGAATTCGAGAACAAACATCGTGCGAAGAAGCATTTGGGCGCCCCTTGTTTTCTTTGCTGTTCGTGCACCCATCGCTTTGCCATACTTCCAAACACCGAGCTTGGGATCAAACTTGATATTGCCCTTAGTTCTCAAGGGAATTAGCATTTTAGGAATCTTCCCCTCGCTGATCTGATCGTAAATCGAATTCGCAATCTCATACAATCTGTCTAACGCTTCTCCATGCCTCTCACTATTCGTCACTTAACACTTCCCCCTCTTCATCGTAATCAATTTCTTCTTCCTCTTCCTGCTCGATCCCAGTCTCAGCACATACATCAATCTCTTCAATCTTCATGTCCTCGAGATCCCAGTCACCTGGCAAAGGATCGGCCCCAATGACAAGAACCGGATTGATACCGCTCACATAGATCTCATTCTCATCATAACTATCAGCATCGAGTCCTACCAACTCGAACGAGACCTCGACTTGCTCAGTTGATGGTATCCGGCTGAGCTGCCACGTTAATTTGCTGTTGTCTCTGATCTCTGATGGTTCTGGCAAGATACTGTTTGCATCCAACGCCCCAGATGGAACGACAACGTGAAGAAAGAGACTTTGTGTCTTCGGTGTGTAGTTATAGACAGTAATCTTCACCCTATGCCGGCTGTTTTCATAAGTCACAGAGTCTTCAATCCAGACAACATTCATAATCTTAGTAATCGTCCCTTTCAATGACGGCACTTCTTTTCCGACAATTTTCGAGCATTTCTGGGCAATCAACGGGAGAATTTCCTGAACGATTTCGAATTTGGCGCGCGTCTTCCCCTTCATTTCCTTTTTATGCAGGTGAGTCTTCAATTTCCTTGCGCATGCCTTTAATGCAAGTTGGATTTCCTCGAGAAATTCTGGAATATTCGCAATTGCCTCCTTTGCCTCAGAGGTAAACGGAATTTTCGTAGATGCAACGTGAACAAGGATGATCGCTGGTCCATAGGGAATGCCTTCACCTCCACGCTGTTCAAACCCATATCTTCTCCAGTCCATCGTTTCAATGGCCTTCGTGATCACACATGCACCTTGCTGATAGAGAAGTGGAACTCTATTTGCGAACCTCAAGATCGTTACTGGTTGATCAGATGGTAAATTCCCACCGTAAACGATTCCTACCTCGACGACGAAGGGGTTCCCAGAGTAGACTCGAGGTTGTCTGGTCACTGGCGGAGCGTAGAACTCCGGTTTATATTCCTCGAAAACATTCTTTAGCCCCTTTCTGATCAGGGTCTCACCGATTGGGGATAGACAGTCTGTCGGAGGGGATTGAATTCGCACCTGCGACATCGCATCTAGTAGCTGTTTGTACTGTTCGAGCGTCAGTTCCTGCGGTTTTGAATCCCCGCTCAACCACGCTTTCTCACAGATCTCCTTTGCAACACGATCACTTATCCTGTTGAATTCGTTCTTCAAGAAACCAAGGAGCCTGGTTTCCTTCGTCGATTTCGCCATATTGATGAGCGTACCTAATTCAAGACCATATGGATGCGGTCGGATTTCTCGCGTCGGCGGGGGGAGCTTATCTGTCGCCCTTTGAAAAATGTATTTTTTACCATCGGGATCGTTGAAAATAATCGTTGCATGGGGATTGACAATGGCTGTTTGACGCAAGTACTCAAGAATTGATTGTTTTCCCGAGACATAGCGCCCTTCCAACCACATCTCAATCCTCGTCCCATGCTCCTTCTCGTCCCAAATAATGAATTCTCTACTGAGAACATCTGGTTCATTTTTTCTCGTATTGATTTTGATCTCCATTTTCGCAGCAGGCTCATCCTTTTCAGTCTTTGATGTAATAACGGTGGGCCTTCCAGTTGTCATCTGACTGTACAGAACTGCCGCCGAGATTCCAATGCCTTGTTGGCCCCGTGCCTGACGAAGTGCATGGAAGCGCGAACCATACAATAACTTGCCGAAGACATTAGGAATGACTTTTGGAATGATTCCAGGACCATTGTCCTCAACAGTGATTTTGAATTCGTTCTGGCTCGTTCTTTTTATGTCCACTATAATTTCAGGAAGTATTGACGCCTCTTCACACGCATCAAGTGAATTGTCCACGGCCTCCTTCACGGCCATCAGCAATGATTTCGTTGGCGAGTCAAAACCGAGGATCTGACGGTTTCTCTCGAAGAATTCCGAAACCGATATTTCCCGTTGTTTCTTTGCGAGGTGCTCTGCGATAGAAGCCATACTAAATCCCTTAAATCTCAAATGGTCTGTTTAGTGCATCCCAGCTGTATTATTCGTGAAGTCATAAATAAAGATTGTCCATGGGAGATCGAAATTACTTAGTTATTGAACTCCTTGCCGCAATTCCAACATTTTTCGTCCGAGTGCTTGACTTTCGCCCCACAATTAGCGCATATCATCTCCTCTTCCTCATCCTCGAATCGTTCGCCGCATTGGGGGCATTTCTTTGCATCGGGAGGGACTTCGGCACCGCATTCAGAACAAACGAATTTTTCCACTAGTTTTCCTTTGTCTGTTCTCCCTGCTTCCCCTTCCTTCTCGGGAGCCTTTTTGTCACCGCTCTTCCCTTTTTCTTCTCTCTCCTTCCTCAATTGTTCCCTTCTTGCTTTTGAGGTATCCATCCACCATGTTAGGGCGAGAAACAGGTAAAATAGAACGCCAATCTGGAGGAAAACGATCAGGAGTCGGGTGTAAAGGAGTTGCTGAAATAAAACATCATCAGGAACGCTGAGTGGGCCGAAACCCCAATAAGTCATGGTTCCATTTGAAGAGAATTGATACTCGAAGACCCCTTCCCAGAGCGCAACGTCGGTTGAGAAAACATATCCATCGTCAACCTCATACAGCGGTGTCATGTTGACGATTAGAGACGGTGCATAAGTCCAAAGATCTGTGATATTGACTTGCACTCTACTTTCGTTTGTTCCATTGATCAAAGTGACCTCAAAATGATAAATTGTTGATGCATTCCCGCGGTAAGGGGTTACGGTACCATTCACAAGGAAACCATTTTCAGAACTTACAACATCTCCCCCATATCCTGTGAAATCATAATAACTTTTTATACCGAAAGAGATTCCGAGTACCAGAAATAAGACAATTCCGAAAAGTGCCAGCTTTTTGAGACTTTTCAGGCCAAAATATTTAGGGAGACCGTAGGCAATCAGCGCGATTACGATGGAAATGAAACATAAATAGTACCATAAAAACAGAAGAAGTATAGCTGATAGAACAAATGTTAACAAAATTATTGCGGGAAGTGCATACTTCTTTGTCTTAAAAGCCTCGAGTCGCTTTCTCAGTTCTTCTTGAAAACTCATTGCTTCAGGATATTGAATAACGCTATTTTAGGTTTCCTGATATCTAGTAAGGCATAGTTTTTGTTCGGCTTATCAACAACCAGGATACGAATTTCTTTTCGTAATAGATATGCCAGTTAGAGACAGCTTAACGCTCATATCACCAAAAATCGCAGAGGGAGGAAAAACTTCTAAATTCCTTTCGTTAACGACCTTGTATGTCATTCCGTACATATGATTGAAACGGAATCACCAGTCTTTGATACACCCTGACAGACCTCATTGATGGGTTTCAATACCTCCTAGCATGATTCCCAAGATTATCGCCAAAGAAGGTGAATCTATGATACCAAATGAGTCTCGCAATTCAAATGAGGAAATTCTCATCTCACCTTCGTGAGGATTCGTTTGGTATGATATAGACAGATAAATAATATATAAAGAGTGAATGATGCGAAAACACCCTTTTGATTGAGGGAACTTATGAAAACGGCAGTTGTGGCTATCGGCGGGAATGCGATCCTAAAAGCTGGCGAGGAGGCTACGTTAGAGAACCAGCTAAGAAACCTCAACATGACGTGCTCGCATCTTGCCAGAATGATAAAGAACGGATATGATCTTGTCATCATTCATGGCAATGGACCTCAAGTCGGCAATATATTATTGCAAAATGAGCTCTGTAAAACGGAGATTCCGCCGATGCCTCTCGATGTTTGCGTGGCGGAATCCCAGGGACTTCTAGGCTACCTCATACAGCAGTCGCTAGCCAGTGCTCTTGCAAAAGAGAGTGTTGAAAGAACGGTGACATGCATCGTCACACGGGTGCTCGTAGATCCAAAAGACCCCGCATTTGAGAAGCCATCGAAGCCGATCGGCCCATATTACTCCCAAGAAGAGGCAGAAGAACTGAGAATTGAGAAGGGATGGACGCTTGTAGAAGATATTAAGAGAGGAGGATATCGAAGAGTCGTGCCCTCTCCACGGCCGATTTCAATCCTCGAATCTGATGCAATCAAGAGACTCATTCATGCGAAAAAAGGAAAAAAAGAGATCGTCGTCGCCGCTGGCGGAGGCGGAATACCCGTTGTCAAAAAGGATTGTGGATATGAAGGAGTGGAAGCTGTTGTTGATAAAGACTTTGCGGCATCGGTTCTCGCTCGAGACATCGGAGAGAAAACGCTGATTTTTCTTACTGATATCGACCATGTTTATGTGGACTTTGGAACGGATCGAGCACGTCCTCTTAAAAAAGTGACTCTCGAAGAAATTGAAGAATATGTCGAAGAACAACAGTTCCCTCCTGGATCGATGGGGCCGAAGGTTCAGGCCTCAATCGACTTTTTGAGGTCTGGTGGGAGATCGGTAATCATTACATCACCTGCACTTGTTGAGAAAGCGCTTTCTGGAAAAGCTGGCACAAGGATTTGCGCTGGTCGGTGATGGTCAATGGTCAGTACGATTGAAGAGCAAATTAAAGCGATTGAAGAAGAGATCGCCTCGACCGATTACAACAAAGCAACACAGCTACACATTGGTCGATTGAAGGCAAAACTTGCGAGGCTTAAGGCTGAACTGGAAAAGCGCAGATCGAAAACAAGTGGGGGGCAAGGGTATGGTGTGCGGAAATCTGGAAATGCGACGGTGGCACTCATAGGGTTTCCGAGTGTGGGAAAGTCGACTCTCCTTAACAAACTGACAAGCGCTAGGAGTGAAATCGGGGATTACCACTTCACAACGCTCGAAGTGGTTCCGGGGATGCTGTATCACAGAGGCGCGAAGATTCAAATTCTCGATCTTCCTGGCCTGATTAAAGATGCATCAAAAGGAAAGGGTAGAGGGAAGGAAGTCCTCTCAGTTGTGCGATCTGCAGACCTCATCCTTCTGCTACTGGATATTTATGAAACACAAATCGAGATACTGATCAAGGAATTAGAGAATGCCGGTATTAGACTAAATCAGAAACCACCAGACGTCGTCGTTACGAAGCTCGAAAAGGGTGGAATTTCAATAAAGTCGACGGTGAAACTGAAGAGCATTGACGAGGGAACGGCAAGAGCAATTGTATCAGAATACGGGTATGTTAATGCCGAGGTGATTATCAGAGAGGACATTACAGCGGATCAGCTTATCGACGTCCTCGCAGGCAACAGGGTATACGTCAAGGCAATTGCTGCGGTGAACAAGATCGATCTTGCGACGAAAGAGGAAATCGATAACATCAGGGAAAGACTATCCTCTCTTTCGCCTGTTTTTATTTCTGCAGAAAAAGGCTTAGGCCTCGAGGAGCTGAAGGATAAAATATTTGAAAGCCTCGATCTCATCCGCATTTATCTAAAACCGCAGGGAGGGGATCCAGATTTGGATGAGCCGCTCGTAATTAGGCGGGGCAGCACGGTGGGAGATGTTTGTGATCACATTCATAGGACGTTTCGGAAGAATTTCAGGTACGCATATGTTTGGGGTAAGAGTGCCAAATTTCCAGGACAGATGGTCGGTCTCGATCACATGCTCGAGGACGAAGATATTCTTTCGATTGTCATTGTGAGAACGAGAGAACGAGATTCCAAATAAATGAAAGTCCTTCAATTTTGACAAATAGGTGCGTGATCAAGAATGGAAAAACAAGAAGGAATACGAAGTGGACTTTCAACGGTCGCAGTTCATGCAGGTGAACGAACAAATGAAATTCACGGTGCAGTCACTACCCCCATTTTCCAGTCATCCACTTTTTATTTCCCCACTGACGATGATAAAACATGGGAGGGCCAGGTACCTGATGGATCATACATATACACGAGATACGGGAATCCGACCATTAGAGCAGCGGAGGACAAGATAGCGGCGCTTGAAGGTGCAGAGAAAGGTCTGGCCTTTTCGTCCGGTATGGCTGCAATTACAACGACGCTTATGACTTTTCTACGGAAGGGAGATCACGTCGTTTCAATCAGAGACATCTACGGCGGAACTTTTTCCTTCATGAAGAATGAACTGCCGAAAATGGGCATTTCAGTCAGATTTGTTGATTCTTCAAACCCCGCGGAGATCCTTGAGGCGATCCATGAGGCACCAAAAATCGTTTACATTGAATCACCAACGAACCCTATGCTTAGGATCGTGGACATTCCAAAAATTGCCGATGCCGCTCATAAAACTGGAGCGATTGTAATCGCGGATAACACATTTGCCACGCCTGTCAATCAAAATCCTATCAGTATGGGGGTTGATATCGTGGTCCACAGCTGCACGAAGTACCTAAATGGCCATTCAGACCTTATCGCGGGGGCCGTCGTTGGAAGGAAATCCCACATCGATGAGATTGCGAAAAAGCGAATCGTCTTGGGCGGCGTTCTTGATCCCTTTGGTGCTTTTCTACTGTTAAGGGGATTGAAAACATTAGTCGTCAGGATGAAGAAACATAACGAGAATGGTTATGCAATCGCCCAATATCTTGAAGCACATAAAAAAGTCGAAAGAGTCTATTATCCTGGTTTAGAGTCTCACCCGCAGCACGCACTTGCAAAAAGTCTTATGCGTGGATTCAGTGGGATGGTTAGTTTCGAAGTTGCTGGTGGGCGCAAGGGAGCAGAAGCTGTGTTGAAATCCCTTCGCTTGATAAAGAGGGCAACGAGCCTTGGTGGCGTGGAGTCGCTTGCGAGCATGCCAGTAAATACGTCACACGCCGCACTGTCAAGAGCTGAGAGGGAACAGCTCGGTATCAAAGACTCACTTGTCCGCTTATCAATTGGGATTGAAGACGCAGAAGACCTGATGGTTGATCTAGATCAGGCGCTTCAGCATGTATCCTAGAGCGAATGATAGCGATGAGAAAGCATTATTTAATGCCTTTTCGATGTGCACCAGATGATTCAGCGTCCTAGAGGCACAAGGGATTTCACACCTGATGAAATGGAAAAAAGACGATACGTAGAGAGCCTCATGAGGAAAGAGGCTGAGATCTTTGGTTTCAGGGAGATTGCGACCCCCATTTTTGAACATGCTGAGCTGTTCACAATGAAGTCGGGACCCGGTATCCTCGAAGAGATGTACGCCTTTAAGGACAAGGGGGGGCGCGAACTTACGCTACGTCCTGAACTCACCGCACCTGTCATGAGATTCTTCGTCAACGAGCTCACAGACCTACCGAGACCCTTGAAACTATATTACATGGGGCCATGTTTCAGGTATGAAAGGCCCCAGAGTGGAAGATTCCGGGAGTTTTACCAATTTGGCGCTGAGCTGATAGGTACGAAGAATCCTGAATCCGACGCGGAGATCGTCTCTCTCGCCTCTTCCATCATGAAAAGAATAGGTCTCAGGGACTATGTGGTCAGGATCGGACACATAGGCATTTTGAGGGACATTTTGAGAAGAGAGGGGATCGATGGGGAGAGCGCGTCTGTCATCCTTCAAAAGCTTGACAAGAAAATGTATGACGATGCAAGCGTATTGATGGAAGAGAGAGGTATGAGCCAGGCATCGATAAGGGAGATCATTAAAATTACTAAGATTTCGGGGCAGCGTTCCGTGCTTCAGGAATTACAGAGCTTTGAGGGAGATGCAAGGGAATACCTGAATGACATAATTGAAATCCTTGAAATTCTGGGAGTTGAAAATCTGCGTGTAGATCTCGGGGTGGTAAGAGGATTGGATTACTATACTGGTATGGTTTTTGAAATCGAAGTACCAGGGCTCGGGGCTGAAAAACAGGTTTGTGGGGGAGGTTCATATTCGCTTGCTGAACTATTCGGCGGCGAAAAAGTCTTCTCAACCGGATTCGCGATAGGATTTGATCGGACGCTTATTGCGCTCGAAAAACAAGGAATCGATTTTCCAAGAAAAAGAGTTGATGTTTATGTCATCCCGCTGACCGATGGGCTACGCAAGAAAGCGTTTGAAATCAGCGCTAGGTTGAGGGACAAAGGTATCTCTACCGATATCGACCTAATGAGGAGAAGTCTCCAGAAGAATCTGAAATACGCTGCCTCGATCGGAGTGCGATATGCAGCCATTATCGGAGAGAGAGAGGCGGAACAGGGCATCGTTATATTGAGGAATATGGATACTGGCGAACAGACGCCAGTAGCGATGATTGAACTTCCAGAATGGCTTGCATGTGCAAGGGGAACAGCGCCTGAGGCTGCCGGTGGGGATACAAAAAATTCTTAGGAGGAAAGTTGGGCCGCCCCTCAGACGCCTAATTGTCTTAAGATGGGCACCTCTATATTAATCTATACCCTCATTGATGAGGTAAATCTGTCACTTCATTGATAAAAAAGCGAAGTTGATTGATATGGGCTGTATTCTTCAAATTGCAATCACGCAGCAATGGCGTTACTTCGGATGATTCAGTTTCCCGTGTGATTGTCAAGTTCTGAATTGAGAAGCATATCGGCTCGACTTGTCATCGGATTATTACGGCTTACGTGGCGAATTGAACATCTCTTGAAATTTCTTAATTTTGAAAAGACCTCTTTTGCCAGCGGTATCAAATTTGAAGCTTTGATCGCGTACTTTCCGTTTATTTGATTGACAACGAGCTCGCTGTCCATGAATATATCCACCTCATCTGCCCCCAATCTGCTCGCTTCCTCCAAACCAGCGATCAGGCCACGATACTCCGCCTCGTTGTTTGTCGCAGTTTGAATGAATCGCGAGAACTCTTTGACAACCGTTCCTCTCTCATCCACAATGATTACTGCGTAGGCTGCAGGCCCCGGGTTGCCTCTTGAACCTCCATCGGTATAGATGGCTAGATGAATCGTCATCCCTCCGCAAATCCCACAATGGCATTTTTTTTACCTTTGACAATTTTCTGCCATGAAACTAAGAAGTGACGTTTTTTGACATATAAGTCTTAAGTGGTCTCATAGAATGAGAAAGACTAGAGGTACTTCACGAACCGATTCCGATCGTCGACAAGCACAATTTTCGCTTTTGAGGGCGATTGGGAAAGTTCGAAAGCCATAATGATAATTTTATCTCCTTTTTTGACAAGCCGTGCCGCGGCGCCGTTCACTGCAATGACTCCAGAATCTGCTTCTTCTTCAACAGCATAAGTCTCGAACCTCGCACCGTTGCTAAGATCCGCGACCAAAACCTTCTCCCCGATCCATATGTCTGCTTTTTCAAGGAGAACTTTATCAATTCCAATGCTCCCTATATAATCTGGTTCGACATGCGTCACCGTCGCCCTATGTATTTTTGCATGCAGGATTTCTCGCATGGGGGGCTGATTGAGAAAAAGGGCTCAATAAACTTTCTCTAGGATCCAAAAAAATGTCGATTAGTCATTAAGGTCGATTGCTGTTGATGCTATGCCGTATGAGATGCTCTACATCACTATTATGTATACCTGTTTACTATAGCCCGTTAGGTCTGATCATTTGACTTCAAAGGTCTCAGTTGACATGGCCCTTTGTTCGCACGAGACGACGATTGAAGTTGAAGACAAGAATGACGGCACTGTTAGTGTACATATCAAATCTTCCTGCAATCATGTCAAAGAATACGCAAAACTTCTCACGGAAGTCAAACTGGACGACCTATACGAGATGAAGGGCTCGAAAATACTCGAACTTGCCACTGAAGCTCGTTTAACTCCTACCTGCCTTGTCCCGGTCGGCGTGTTCAATGCATGTTGGTTAGAAGTGGGGATGATTTCGAAGAATCTTGTGAAGACAAGACCATCCGTTTGTATCCATTTTATGGAGTAATGGGTTACCAACTTCCCCCCACACTCTTGGATTATTGACACTAATGCGGAGAATCGTTAGTGAAAGACTCGTTTCCCTGCATCGTTTCCGCTTCGAATGCACTCAAGTGAAAGTAATGGCAGATTCATATACACTTTCAACATAATGGAGCGGTCATTATCTTCTTCCAAGCCAAACACGATTTTGATCAATGAGTCCATCAATTTTTGGTGTCGAGGAAGATTTGATCGCCAAAGGCTTCATCAAAACAACCATACAGTTTTCGAATTCATCTGCCAGACTTATACAAAATGCTGGTTTCTCAACCCACTTTTCATTGTGGCCAAAAATTCCCTAAATCTCAAATAATCAATACACCGAGATTCAAAAGAAATTTTACGGCAGACCTAATTTCATATTGATCGATTGAATCAACAACAACTGAAGGGCCTTTTCTGATAAATGGTCATCTGGCCAGTCACTACTTCCTAGAGGGCCCTTTTACGCGATTGAAAGCATCGTGCTCATTTGATTTGTCTTTCACAGATACCTCACCCCCCTAAGAATCGATAGAGATCATACTCCTTGCAGACTCGTTGCTGGGAGCCAGATGAATTGATTTTGCTACCAGATTTCTTTGATGAAAATGCGTTTTGGACATTTGAGTCCTTATGTTTAAACAAAAAAATCCAAGCACGGAGCGCCCCGGCCGGGATTTGAACCCGAGTCCCGGGCTCTCTGCTTCCTCGAAGGAAACGACAGGCCCGGATGATAGGCCACTACACTACCGGGGCATTGCAACAGGAAACCCTCAACAAGTATGATATATTTATTCCTTGGGTCTTGATAGCCAGCCCTCTGGAGTTAGATGTGTAGAATGAGATGAGATTCTTCCACAATAAGGGCACTAGTTTTATGAAGCTGACCGGTTAATCTACATGATAGATAAAAATGGACAAAAAAATCAGAGTCGAAGACTACATGGTGAGAAATGTTGTATCCGTCCCGCCAGATTTCACGGTGGAAGAAGCGGCAAAGAGGCTGATCTCTACAGAATTCCACGGATTGCCTGTTGCGGAAAACGGAAGGCTCATAGGTTTCGTGACAGCGAAGGAGCTCTTAAGGGCTGCTTCAAGACCACAAGCGAAGATCAAGGATATCATCAGAAGAGGCACAATAAGCGTTAATCCAGAAATGGATATCGATGATGCCGCGAGAATTCTTTTCAGGTACGGTCTTAGAAATCTTCCAGTTGTCGACAAAGACGGCAAACTTGTCGGCATGATTTCAAATATTGATATCGTGAGGTCACACATCGAGCGGGCAACTCCCAATAAAGTACTGGTGATCAAGACCTTTCTTGAATCAAAACATAAGATCAAGATTACAGTTAAAAGACGAATCATTCCGATCGAGGCATTGAGACCAACCCAACACGAGGTGTATGCAGATGAACTTCGCGGGAGACAGTTTGAGATCAAAAGGGGACTTGTTGAACCAATCATCGTGGTGCAAAGAAGAGATTATTATCTCTTAATTGATGGTCATCACCGGGTTCTCGCGGCCAGAGCAATGGGGGTCAAGCAGTTTTCAGCTTTTGTGCTCGAACCCAATATCGACGTAGAACTTGGTCTGGAAAAGACGGCAAAGGAAAGGGGATTGCTCACAATGGATGACGTGAAAATCATTGAGGGATCCCACCATCCCATGATTGAGGTGACGACTAGACTGATCAAGGAAGAGTCTTGATCCTTCGTGACTAGAGGAGGGGCTGTAGGATCAATTCTTTTTGATAGACTCCAATATGATTTTTTGTTCGACCTGAGCGACGAGATTGATCGTCTCAAGGACCGTGTCTGGGTTGAGACTGATACTGTCAATGCCGTGCCTGACAAGGAACTCAGTGAATTCAGGGTAAACCGATGGAGCCTGGCCACAAATCGAAACAACTTTTCCTTTCTTATGGGCAGCGTCGATCAGATGCGCTATCGCTCTCTTGATCGCCTCGTTTCTCTCATCGAAATATCCCATCTTCGCCAGAATGTCAGAGTCCCTGTCAGCACCCATAATGAGCTGCGTCAGATCGTTACTGCCGATCGAAAAACCATCGCAATAGTCAGCAAATTCATCCGCCATGAAGATGTTGCAGGGCACCTCAGCCATTAAGTATAACTTGAAATCCTTTCCACGGTGCAGGCCGACTTCTTCCATCATCTCTGTGATCTTTTTCAGTTCTTCCACCGTTCTCACAAATGGTAGCATAACCCAAATGTTCTTTAGACCCATTTCTTCTCTCACTTTCTTGACCGCAAGCAATTCCAATTTGAACGCTTCTCTGTACTGGTCAGAAATGTACCTCGAGCAACCTCTCCAGCCAATCATTGGGTTGGATTCATGGGGCTCAAACTTTTCCCCGCCTTTCATCTCCCTATATTCATTCGTCTTGAAGTCTGAGGTTCTAACAAGAACAGGACGTGGATAAAACGCACGGCCAACGATCCCTATTCCCTCTGCGAGTTTGTCGACGAGTTCATTGGCACGCCCCTGCTCCATGAGCGCTAAAGGATGTTCAGCGACATAGCTAGTGAAGAGGAATTCGATTCTCATTAATCCGACTCCTTGGACAGGCAACTTCGCATATTCCTCGGCTTTTTGTGGCACACCAATGTTAACGAGGATCTTCGTACCAGTTATAGGGACGTACCTCGCGGCGGGAACACCAATGGAGACTGGCTCTTCCTTCTTTGGGGTAATACCGCCTTCATACACGACTCCCATTTTACCGTCGACCGTTACAAGCATCCCATTTTTGAGTATTTTTGTAGCATTCGTTGCTCCAACAATACACGGTATTCCAAGTTCCCTCGCGACAATCGCAGCGTGACACGTCATGCCACCCTCATCGGTCACAATAGCAGAAGCCCTCGTCATAGCGGGAACCATATCAGGAGTTGTCATGACGGTTACGAGAACATCACCGGGCTTTACGACATCAAGACTCATCGTTTCCTCGTAAATTTTCACTGGCCCTTGTGCAATACCGGGGCTTGCCGCGAGTCCTTTGACGAGCACCTTCTGCTCCTCAGTTCTTGCTTTATGGGTTACTTCCTGCATTGAATCCATTCCCTCCATATCCTCCTCACTAACGTTTTTATGCGAGGCGAGCGTGGTAACGGGTCTCGCCTGAACAACATATATTCTCCCCTTTTCGACACACCATTCAATATCCATTGGTCTTCCGTAATGCACTTCTATTTCCCTTCCAATCTCGGCGAGTGCCAAGATCTGCTCGTCTGTTAGTTTCTGTGCGCTCGCGCTCGCATCATCGACATTTTCTTTCTTGCTCTCCCCATTATCACCTTTAACCAATTTCCATGTTTGCTTAGCTATTCTCTTGTTGAGGATCTTCTTGTGGAATTTGTCGACCACATAGGTATCAGGGGTTACCTTGCCTCCGACCATTGCCTCCCCTAACCCATAGCCAGCCTCAATAATAATATGCGGAAGCTCGGAGTTGGGGTCAACGGTAAACATGATGCCTGAGACTTCAGAATTGACCATTTTCTGAACAACGACCGCTAGCTTCACTTGGTCGTGACTGAACCCTTTGCTTACCCTGTATGCGATTGCTCTAGGCGTGAAAAGCGATGACCAGCATTTCTTAATTTTTTCCAGTAGCTCCTCTTCCGTGCTTACGTTCAGAAAAGTGTCCTGTTGGCCTGCAAAGCTCGCCGTAGGAAGGTCTTCAGCTGTCGCACTCGACCTGACGGCAACGAGACAATCGGGTCCTTCCTTTTTTAAAAGACCCCTATAGGCATCTAAAATCTCCCTCGCGAGATCCTTGGGGATTGTACTTTCATCAAATGCCTTCCTTATCGATTGAGAAACATCTTGAAGGAGTCTGTCATCAGAGATGTCCAGACTAGAAAGCGCTGATTCGATTACATCCACTAGATGATTCTTGTTGACGAAGTATTCGAAAGCTGCAGTCGTTAGCACGAATCCTGGTGGAACATTAAACCCGGCATTCGCTAATTCTCCCAGATTGGCAGCCTTTCCACCCGCAATAGATATGTCTTCAGCTGTCAGATCGGAGATTTCCATTATTCTCTTTGTCATCTTACCCCTTCCAATCGACATCTCGATAGACCTTACACATCGGTCCTTGTTACCACATATCAAATATCTCGTTTAAATCCTATGGTTCCTTACACGCTCAAACTGCGCCTATAATTGTTATAAATTGAACGTATCGTATCTGAATTACGAAAGCCCCATAACTTGAGCAGAAAGATGCAAAATATACACACATCCAAGCGATCATATGAAATGCAAGAAAGAAGGATATTTAGATCGATGAAGAATGGGAAAATCCCAAGTGAGCTGAAAAACTAATATTGTCGTCCTCACGAGTCGATGCTTGATTTGCTCGATCTCCTTTTGTATTCATGAAGGTTCTTGAAATCGAAGTTAATGAAACACTTTATCGAGCGAAGTTTTAGCTAATTTTCTAATTTTTCGGGAGAATACAATAATATATTGAAATACGATGAGGCGCACGGGTGCGTACCTTGAATAACAATAGTCAATCAAGAACCGTTGAAATTCGTTGGCATGGGAGAGGAGGTCAAGGAGTTGTTACGGCAAACGAAATATTGGCCGGTGCCGCTCTTCGTGAAGGGAAGTTCATCAAAGCATTCCCAGAATTTGGACCGGAGAGGATGGGGGCACCGATCAGAGCGTTCGCTAGGATTTCTGATAAACCGATTACAGTACACAGCCAGGTCTATTACCCAGATTATGTCGTGGTAGTGGATTCCACATTATTGGGACAGATCGATGTCACGGAAGGATTAAGATCGAACGGCGCTGTCATAGCAAACTACCCAGATGTGCCGGAAAAACTAAAGTCGATTATCGGTGACAAATTTGAAGTGCATACTGTTAATGCAACACAGATCGCCCTCGAGGAGATTGGCAGACCGCTGGCCAACACCGCAATGCTCGGTGCTCTCGCAAAAATATCTGGCATAGTGACCCTTGAAAGCATCATTAAGGAGCTCGAAAGGAAATTCATGGGAAAATTCACAGCCGATGTCACCGCGAAAAATGTAAAAAGCGTCAAGAGGGCGTACGACGAGGTGATTTGATGAGCGACCCAGAGAAGAAGTACAAGGACTATCCCGAGGGCGGAGTAATCGATGAGGCGGGAAGCGCCAGGAAATACAAGACAGGTGATTGGCGTTCGCAGAAGCCCGAGGTTGACAAAGAAAAGTGTATCAATTGCCTTTGGTGTTGGGTTTATTGCCCAGATAACTCAATACTCGTCGAAGAGGGGAAAATGGTTGGTTTTAGATATTCGCACTGCAAGGGTTGCGGGATTTGTGCCGCTGAATGCCCAAAAAAGGCGATAACAATGAAAAAGGAGGGGAACTAAATGCAACCGATCGCGATGAACGGGGATCAGGCTATCGCGTATGCCTGGAAGCAGGTTAACCCTGACGTCGTTGCCGCTTATCCAATTACGCCTCAAACGATCATCGTTGAGGCCTTTTCGGAATACGTGGCAGACGGTCTCGTCGATACAGAGTTTGTGTGCGCCGAGTCCGAGCACAGTGCGATGAGCTTGTGTATTGGGGCCGCGGCTGGTGGTGCAAGAACATGCACCGCGACCGCGTCAGCAGGACTTGCATTTATGTGGGAGATGCTTTACATAGCGGCCTCAATGAGATTGCCCATCATCATGGCCGTCGCAAACAGAGCATTGAGCGGTCCCATCAATATCCATTGCGACCACAGCGATACGATGGGCGCCCGCGATTCTGGGTGGATCCAGATCTATGGAGAAAACGCCCAGGAAGCCTATGACAATTCAATCATGGCTTTTAAGATTGGTGAGCACCTTGATCTGCGCCTCCCAGTAATGACGAATTTTGACGGTTTCATTACGAGCCATTCACTGGAGAACCTCAGCTTATTACAGGATGATGATGTGAAGAAATTCGTCGGAGAATTCAAAGCAATAAGACCTTTGCTGGACTACAGAAATCCCGTCACGTATGGCCCATTCGATCCTCCTGATTTTTATTTCGAACACAAATACCAGCAAGTAGAGGCGATGAGTCGGGCAATGCCTATTATCAAGAAGGTTGCTGACGAATACGCGAAACTCAGCGGCCGGTTCTATGACATCGTCGAGCCATACCGAACTGAGGATGCAGATTTCGTCGCGATTGCTGTAGGATCAACGGCTGGAACCTTGAGAAGCGTTGTCGACGAACTCCGGGCTGAAGGAAAGAAAGTGGGAAGTCTTAAGCTACGAGTCTTCCGTCCGTTCCCAGATAAGGAGATTATCGAAGCCCTTGAGGGTAAGAAAGCTGTTGCGGTGCTCGACAGAGCAATAAGCTTCGGCGCGACAGGCCCGATATTCCCCGAAGTGCGATCAGCACTTTTCGATGCCAGTGAGAGGCCGAAAGTCGTCAACTACATATACGGTCTTGGTGGCAGAGACGTCTCAATCGAGGAATTAAAATCCGTCTACAATGGACTGATGACTGGCAGGTGTGATAGAGTCAATTACCTGGGGGTGAGAATCTGAATCTAAAAGAACTTTCGAAGAAACCATCTGCTATTACCGAAGGCCACAGACTGTGTGCAGGTTGTGCTGAGCCCATCATCGTCAGACAAATTCTGATGGCGAGTGATAAGCCTGTTATAGTCGGCAATGCAACGGGATGCCTTGAAGTTTCCACAACTGTCTATCCTTACACTGCTTGGGCAGTTCCGTGGATCCACAGTGCCTTTGAAAATGCAGCTGCAACAATAACTGGAGTAGAAAGTGCATATAGAGCGCTCGTGAGGAAGGGAGTCATTAAGGATGAAATCAGATTCATCGCCTTCGGAGGAGATGGCGGTACATATGACATCGGATTTCAATCACTCTCAGGAGCGATTGAAAGAGGACATCGGTTTGTCTATGTATGCCTAAATAACGAAGCTTACATGAACACAGGTATTCAAAGATCTGGCGCCACTTGGAAAGGAGCTAGCACGACGACTTGCCCAGCAGGCGCCTGTATCCCTGGAAAGAAGGAGTTTCCAAAGGACCTAACAAAAATCATCATTGCTCATGAACTTCCTTACGCTGCGCAAGCATCACCTCATAACTGGAAAGATATGATGGAAAAAGCAGCTAAGGCATTTGAAGCAAATGGACCAGCATTCATTAACGTCGTCGCTCCATGCCCTAGGGGTTGGAGATTCGATTCTTCCCAGACAATTCAAATTGCGAGGCTTGCTGTTGAAACTTGCATCTGGCCGCTCTATGAATACGAAAATGGAACCTGGAGACTGACTGGTGACAGCAAAAGAATTGCAGAGGGAAAGAAAGAGAAGAGGCCGATCACGGACTGGCTGAAATCGCAAGGCAGATTTAGACATCTCTTGACAGAAAAATGGAAACACGTTGCTGATGAAATACAAGCCGAAGTAGACAGGAAATGGGAGCAGCTCAAGAAATACTGTGAAGAATGAGCGCTTCCCTAATAGTCTCCTTTTGTTCCTTTTTTTCATTTTTCTGTTTTTTTTACTGCTTCTGCGAAAACAGAGGAAGATCTAGAGTTTAAGGGTTGATCGGAGTCATTATTGGCTATCTCCGTCGTACACCATCTTCGCCGCAAGTCCTATGAAATAATTGCCCAATGCCCTCATCTCTCGCTTTCCAAGGGGTTTTTTGGCACATGGACGTAAGGGCGTATTCAGATACACAATATCTGGGCTGACTCTCTTGCAAATCTCAGCGATTCTTGATGCTTCGTGCATGTTCTCTTCGACGAACATAATCTCTAACTGAAAGCTACCCTCGAATTCCTTTCTCATCATTTCCATTCCGTGAATCACATTGGCGAATTCAATTTCCTCATGAGGCCGATTTACGGCACGAAACGAAGATTCTGTCGCGGCATCGAGCTTTGCCACAATCACATCAGTTTTCCTGATGTCTCGTCTTACTTCCGAATCAAAAAGTAGCGAGGAGTTCGTGAGGACACCGATTTTTACGGTCGTCACTGACCTCACAACATCAACGAGTTCGCCGAGATTCGAAGCCAAGGTCGGTTCCCCTGTTCCAGAAAACGTGATTATATCTATTTCTGGAAATTTTGCAAGGGCAAGCTCCAGCTCCTCTCTGACGGCCTCAGATGATACAAACTCGCTTCGTTTGCATGTAAGAACCCCTTTACTTCCGAGCTGGCAGTAAAGGCAGTTATAGCTGCAAATTTTTGGTTCGACGCCGATCGGATCGATTCCAAGTGATCGTCCAAATCTCCACGATCTCACTGGTCCGTAAACACTCCGCATAACGTCACTTCGTTATAGACGTCAACTGAGCCTCTCCATTATAATGGCTTCTGAAGTACCCCGACTCGTTGATTGATTCCGAAGCAAAATGTAAGGCACAAAATGTAAGGGAGGGAACTGAATCACTGAAACAAACGTATGTACAGCAGAATTTTCGATAAAATCGCAGGAGAATACAATAGATGGTATGAAACGCACAAAGAAATATTCTTGTGCGAAACAGAAGCAATAAAGAGCTTCAACTTACGGGGCCTTGGCCTTGAGGTCGCCATCGGAACTGGATCAATTGCAAGTGAAGTTGGAATTAATGTAGGAGTTGATCCATCATATCCGATGCTGCTCTATGCAAAAGACAAAGGAATCGATGTTGTTCAGGCTTTAGGGGAAACACTGCCGTTCAAAAACGAAATCTTCGATTTTGTTCTAATTTCGACAACACTATGCTTTGTCGTTGACCGGATATCCGTGATGAAAGAGGTTCACAGGGTCTTGAAGGGAAAAGGAAGGGTTGTTGTCTGCTTCATTCCGAGGGATTCAGTGTGGGGGAGATATTATATTGAAAAAGGTAGGCATGGGCATCGGATTTATCGTCATGCGCGATTCCTCAGCCTTGATGAAATCATTGAGTTATTGGAAACTTCTTGTTTCGTGGTCAAGAAGATTGTCTCGACACTTCGATTCGGTCCTGAAGACGAACCCACTATTGAATGCCCTATGGAGGGCATCGCGAATGGCGGATTTGTTTGTGTCGAAGCCGAAAAAAAGTAAAATAATAAGTGACAATAAGTCAAGAACTCTTTCACGACTGAGCGAGCAATTCTTCCCAGAACTTGAGCGTTTCCTTCGCCTCTTCTTCATCGATTGTCTGGATGGCGAATCCGGCATGAACCATGACCCATTCGCCAATTCTTGCATCCACTAGAGAAATATTGACTTTCCTCAAAACACCGCCGAAATCGACATCAGCCAGATTTCCCTCGATGAAAATAATCTTTCCTGGGATTGCGAGACACATGCTTTCATCTCATCGCGATGACATGATTTTCAATATTGCTTCCGCAGGCTGATCGTCGCACTCAGTGAGGGCACGAATGGCTTCTTCCTCAGTGCAACCTGTCTGTTCCATCACCAACTTCACGTCCTCACTAGGGATTTTCTTCTTTTCGTCTTTGGCGATTGATTTCCTTTCCAGAATCTCAGGTTCACCAAGGATTTGAAATGTCTTTTGTCCCTGGACTTCCATCAGCGTCACTGCAGCTTCTTTGATGACGTACTCCTTCGTTTTCGTGCGAATGACGACCTCCTCAACGTCCTCGATCTCTTCTGCCTTAATACCGAGACGTTTCATCGCCTGTTTGACCTGGCGCGGATTCACTCGACCAATACCGGGCATCATGTTTTCTGATCGAGTGATTGATGTACAGAAGTTAAATCTTTTGAGTCTCTCCATCGGCGACGTCCTGATTTCCAATTGATTCATCAGAGGACTCTCAGGAATCTTTCGATTTCCCAGTCAGTAACGCGGGTCCTGTATTCATCCCACTCCTTTCCCTTGATGTGGAGATAGTGATTGAATATGTGATCCCCAAGCGTTTCTTTAACCAACTTACTCATACGCATCAGACTAAGTGCTTCACCAAGGCTTTCCGGAAGGCTCTCAATGTTGTGTCGTTCCCTTTCTTCTTTGCTCATGTGATATATATCACGTTCAACGGGTTCTGGGGGTTCGATGCCCTTCTCGATTCCATCAAGACCTGCAGCGAGCATGACAGCGAATTGCAGATATGGATTTCCAGCAGGATCTGGATTCCTGAGTTCAATCCGTGTCTTAGTGCCCCTGCCTGCGGGAACACGGATCAGAGCACTGCGGTTCCTGTTCGCCCATGAAATATAGCATGGAGCTTCATATCCTGGCACGAGCCTTTTGTATGAATTGACGTAAGAGGCGAGAATCGCGCATGTTTCCCTCGCATGTTTGAGGAGGCCACCGATGTACTTGAGGGCAATTTCACTGAGTCCATATCGGCCGGAAGGGTCATCAAACGCATTTTTTCCATCAATAGTTGCCAGCGATTGATGGACGTGCATCCCAGAGCCGTTTACACCGTAAAGAGGTTTAGGCATGAATGTCGCGTGGAGCCCGTGTCTCAAGGCGATTGTCTTGATCCCGAATTTCAAAGTAATCATGCGGTCAGCGATCGTCAGAGCGTCGTCATATCGCAAATCGACCTCATGCTGGCCTGGCGCAACTTCGTGATGCGACGCTTCCATGTTGAACTTCATCATGTCGAAATTCATCATAATATCTTTGCGGACAACCTCGCCTTTATCGAGTGGCATGAGGTCAAAATACCCACCCACATCATTAGGAACTAATCGAGGATTGTGGTTCTCATCAATCTTGAAGAGAAAGAATTCAAACTCAGGGCCAACATTGAACACGTATCCCTTTTCCTTCGCCCGTTCCATCATCCGTTCGAGCACATACCTCGGGTCGCCTTTGAATCTGTTCCCGTTGTGATCGAAAATTTTGCACATGAATCGTGCAGTTTTCATCCAGCTCCCCATTGTCCAGGGATAGATGAGGAAGGAGTCGAGTATCGGAACAGCTCTCATATCAGATTCTTCAATCGTCGCATAACCAAGAATTGACGATCCATCGATGAAAACTCCCTCGTCAATGGCCTTTTCGAGTCTTTCCACAGGGATAGAAACACTTTTGACAGTCCCAAGAATGTCTGAAAACTGCATCTCAACAAATCTGACCTCTTCCTGTCTAACCGTCTTCAGCACACTATCTTTAAGTTCCGGCTCACTAATTGTCTGAGTCATGGCGCGGGGAATGGACAAAATAGATAATAAATCTTTCTATTTTTAGCATTTTGACTAATTTATTGATTATTTTCTGTTTATTCATATATCCAATTAAATCTATTTTTGGACTATGAGAAGCTCAATGAATGAAAAATTGCTTTGGCGAAACCAATACATGTTCTTTGCGATTTATTGGCCCAAGGCAATTTTGACCGCGTCGAGTACGCTCCTGAGAACTTGACTCGTATCAATCGAAGCCTCCAATCCACCAGAGGCAAAGTGCTTCTGACCTCCTCCCCTACCTCCGAACCTTGATAAACACTTGTTCAGGAGTCCAGGGCAATCAATATCGATGTTTTTGTTTACAGCCAGAAGAACCAATGCTTTCTCTTCATGCGACACAAAAATACAAACCGTTTTCTCCTCCTGGATTAAACGGTTTGCCTCGTCGATGAGCGTTTTCCTATCAATTGCTTCAAATAAGCCTGAATAGATTTTAAAAGATCCATGCATTTCAGGAACAAGAGACCTCAATCTTTCGCGTGCATATTTTTTTAGCGAATCTTTCAAGACCGAAACGGAGTTCTTAACATTTCTTACAGCGCTAACGAGATGCTCGGGTTGCGCCCCAATCACTTCAGAAACATGCAATGCAATCGTGCCGAGGGAGATTGATGTCATCATTGCGTTTTTGCCGATTTCAAATGAAACTTCAAAATCACCAGCAGGTTTTGCAGAAGAGATTTTCGTCACAAATATCATGTTTACCTCTGCTGTGTTCCTTACGTGAATACCAGCGCATGCTGCTTGATCAAACTCGCCTATTTTGACGACTCTCACATTATTCTCCGTTATTTTCTCGAGCTTTGCCCGAATATTGGACGCAGCGACCTCGTTTCTTTCAAGCCAATTTTCTGTCACATTCAAGCCCATACAAACGACTTCATTAGCCGTCTTAAGGGCCCTTGCAATTACTGACCAATCGACGTGTCCCCTTACCACTAGACTTTTTTTTGATGGCGAGATATGGATTTTGACGAGTTCGATATCAGGAGATTCTCGCAGTATCGATGAAAAAAGTATGTGTTCTCCTGTATGTCCTTTCATTAGCTCATAGCGACGATCCCAGTCAATTTCGCCATAGACCTCCTGACCGATTTCGAATCTATGACCGGGGACCTTGTGATATATGTAACCTCCTTGAGCCTTGACTTCAATAACTCGCAGTCCCCCAATGTTTCCGTGATCACACTCCTGTCCTCCGCCACCAGGGAAAAATGCAGTTCGGTCAAGCAGAATCCAGTCGCCATCGATTTCTTTGACAATTGCATTGAAACTTTTCATGTATGGATCAGCTTCATACAATCGGTGAGTCATCGCCTTATCTCGAAGGAGAAGGAAGCTGATAAACCTTGTCAGCAATTCTTGCATTCCGTCATATACCTTAAAACACCGTAAGTCCTCTAATCAACAAGGTCCGAAGTCAAAATAGAACCTCAATATTTGATAAACCGCATCTCAATGCATAAAAGGAAATATATTCATAGAATTGATTGGCATATTCGAGATAAGACGCCGGGTGAGTATTTGGCCGAAATAAACCTTGACGAACTAGATAGGAAGATCATCGAACAACTCTGTCGATCTAGCCAGGGGTCCTATCGTCAGATCGCAAAGCGCTTGGGCATCCATCCCACAACTCTGATTCAAAGAGTGAAAAATCTTGAAGAACAGGGCATTATCAAGGGATATAGAGCAAATGTCGATTATCTTAAACTTGGATACGAATTCATGGCGATCGTCCATGTATATGTGGAGGGGGACCTCCTAGAGGTCCAACGCAGGATTAAAGATATTAAGAATGTAGTCGCAGTGTTTGATGTAACTGGTGAATGTGACTCAATTGCTTGGATCGCCTGTAAAGATCGTGAGGAGTTCAGCGGGGTGATCAAGCGTATGTTGCAGATGCCAGGTGTCAAGAAGACAAATACTTACGTCGTTCTCAATGTGATCAAGGATCCTTATCAATTCTTGCCTGATTTTGAAGACAAGGAAATTTCTCAGTCAGAGTGACTGCTTGACGGTTTTATGAATTAGTCAATCTCATGCCTTATTGCTTAAGCCTCATGAACTAGTACGTGGATGGTAATTCATATCCAAGATTGTTAAACTGTTAAAATAATGAGATTTTTCTGACAATTTATTGGAATTTTATTCGATATATGAAAAATTTGGTCCATTTCAGGAGTCCACAGGGCAAAATGTTTAATATGGGTCTCTCATTAATGGCCTTTGCCCGTTCAATGAGCTAGAGGAATTTTCAATGATCCGGACACACAACTGCGGTGCAATTCGACCAGAAGACATTGGAAAGCGCGTCAAATTAGCAGGTTGGGTGAGATTTTCACGGGATCATGGTGGCATCAAATTCATTGATCTGGCCGATTCATATGGTGTCACTCAAATAGTGCTCGACCCTGAAGCAATGCCTTCTGATGTTGATGTCAAAAAGCTTTCAATGGAGATCGATTCACTGAGCAGAGAATCCGTCATTGCTGTGACCGGCATTGTGAGGGAGAGAGTCCGAGGAACCGAGGACCCCCGAAATCCAACCGGGATGGTCGAAATCCTCATAGAAGAGCTCACTGTTCTCAACAGATCGAAGTCCATTCCATTCGAAATAGCAGACCAGAAAAAATCATTCCTTCCGAATGAAGACTTACGATTGAAATTCAGATATCTCGATCTCAGAAGAGCAGAAATGATTGGGAACCTCAGATTCAGGCACCGAGTAGTTTCCGCCGCACGTCAGTTTTTCGATTCAGAGGGATTTATCGAAGTCGAAACACCCATTCTCACGCGAAGCACACCAGAAGGGGCCAGGGACTTTATCGTGCCGTCAAGAACAATGCCAGGGAGGTTCTATGCACTACCACAAAGTCCCCAGCTCTACAAACAAATGCTAATGATCGGTAGCGTCGATAAGTATTACCAGATAGCGAGGTGTTTCCGCGACGAAGATTCGCGTGCTGATCGACAGCCCGAATTTACCCAGATCGATCTTGAGATGTCCTTTGTAGAGGAAAAAGATGTGCAAGATGTCGTAGAGAGGTTGCTTGCACATATATGGAAGTCGATCTACGGATTACAACTGGAAATCCCTTTTCCTAGAGTGAAATACAAAGACGCGATTGAGAAATTTGGGACTGATGCGCCTGATATTAGATTCGGACTCGAGATTTCTGATGTTACTGAGATTGTTTCTGGATCCTCTTATGATGTCTTTAATAAAATCATCCGAAAGGGTGGAATTGTTTTGGGCATCAACGTTCGATCGTCTCTTGTATCATCTTCACCAGCAGAAACCACTCAGATCGGGAGAAAGGAAGTCGATAGACTCATCGAGTGGGCCAAGCAGGAGGGCATAGGTGGCTTGACTTGGATGAGAGTCACGCCCGAGGGGCTGAGCTCTAACATCGTCAAATATTTCCCGGTCGAGATCCGAAAAGAATTGACCCGGGCAATGGATGCTGGCGTGGGAGACCTCCTTCTATTTGTTGCAGGTCATAAAATGCAAGCAAGGAAATACGCAGGCTCATTGAGATTGAAACTCGCAAGAGATCTGGGACTTTTAGATGGTAAGAGCCATCAATTTTTATGGGTTGTCGATTGTCCATTGTTCATCAGAGATCCTCTTACGGGAAGTCTAGAGCCCTTCCACCATCCGTTTGTTATGCCAGTTGATGGACATATCGAAGAGAACAGCGATGTTGATGAGCTAAAAGGGCTTTCATATGACATCGTACTCGATGGATGTGAAATTGGAAGCGGTTCAATCAGAGTTCATGATCCAGAATTGCAGAAGAAGATTTTCAGATTACTGGGAATGACCGACGATGAAATTGAAAGGAAATTCGGGTTTTTCCTTGAAGCGCTGAGCTACGGAGCTCCACCTCATGGAGGAATTGCACTCGGCCTCGATAGACTCGTTTCAATTTTGGTCGGTGCTGAGACCATCAGAGAGGTCATCGCCTTTCCGAAAAACAAACGATTCCAGTCACCACTCGACGACTCACCAGCTCCGATCGAAGAATCAAAACTCGCCGAACTGGAACTACTTTCGCTTTCCTCGGAAGAAGAAACGAAAAAAGAAGCCCATCAATGATGTGTCATCGACAGATTCTTCTTTCGAGTTCGTTCTTGACTAATCTGGCGACTTCATCGGAGGAACATCGACCTTTAAGAGCTTTCATCACCTGACCGATGACGAAGTTCGCTGCTCGTTTGTTTGTCTTGTAATCAGAGACAATTTCAGGATGTTCATTGAGAATAGAACAAATGAGCTCATTCAATTCTCTGGTGTCGATCTCCTGTGAGGTTCCAACGAACTCTTCCCCTTTGATTATGGAAACAAGCATTTTCCTTCCTTCGCTTTCAGATATCGATCCGCTGAGGATCGATCCGATGGTCTTCAAAAGCGAGGTACGCAGATCCTCAGTCATCCTTTTTTCAAGTGCCGACCAATTTGCAGCGAGTTGATCGAGAATCCACATCGGAACCTTGTTTGTCGGAAATTTCGACGAAATGTCTTCAAAAAGATCGGCAAATGCGTAAGAGGTGAAGACAATCTTTTTTGCTTCGGCCAGGCCAATACCATATTCCCTTGATAGCCGTTCAACCCGCATGAGCGGCGTCTCTGGAATTGCTATTGATTCAGCTATCTCCTTAGCATTATACACCCCAAGGTCAGGCTCAAGAATGTATCCATAATCTTCCTCGAATTCCTTTTCTCTTGCTGGGAGCGTTACTTTCCGTTCTTCATCGTAACGCCTCGTCTCTCTGGAAATCTTCTTCCCTGCCTTCAGCATCTTTGACTGTCGGATAAATTCAAACTCAAGTGCTTTTTCCAGATTTCTCAGTCCAAGAATGTTCTTCACCTCGACCCTCTCCTCAGCAATCGAAATGTTCGCATCGACCCTGACCGTTTGCTCATCCTTGTCCGAGATGCCCACGAGATGCCGTAGTTCTGTCAGGAGGGCAGAGGTGAAATCTCTTGCTTCTCTTGGTGTGGAAAGGTCCGGAGCAGTAACAATTTCAACAAGCGGTATTCCACTGCGGTTGTAATCAATCAGGGAAACTTCCTCACCAGGTTTCCCTACCCTCTTGATCTTTCCTGGATCTTCCTCGAGATGGACCCTCAAAATACGAATAGATTTGCCATCGAAAAGGAATTCTCCATTGTAGCCGATTGGTGATTCATATTGAGTGATCTGAAAATTTTTTGGAAGATCCGGGTAAAAATATGTTTTTCTTGAAAACCAAGTGATCTCAGGAACCTGACATCTGAGCCTCTTGGCGATCATGAGTCCCATCTCTAGCGCTTTCCTGTTAAGCCGTGGTCTAGAGCCAGGAAATCCTAGACATGTTGGACAAATCGCTTCGTTAGGTTCAGAAGCAGACGTGGGACAGGAGCAAAATAGTTTCGAAGTCGTTGGGAGTTGAAGATGAATTTCCAATCCGATTTTCAAAGCTTCACCTCTGGAAATTGATATTGGAAAACACTTTCCCAGCGCTCCGCAAAGTGCAGGAGACGATTTTCTTCCCAGTGCGGTGCAACAAGTTGAAATCCGATGGGCATCCCATGATAATATCCGCATGGAAGTGAAATGTGTGGCAACCCGACAAGGTTTGGTGGAACCGTGAGAAAATCGGCTTTGTACATATCCAAAGGCTTCATCTTCTGAATGTCGCTGAATCGAGGGGCGATAAAAGGCATCGTTGGCATGACGACGAGGTCAAAATCCTGAAATACTCTGAGATACTCTTCCTTCACAATCTGTCTGACTGAGAGCGCTTTCAAGTAATACCGATCTCTGAAGCCAATTCTTCGGCAGTAAGTTCCAAGTAAAATCCTTCTCTTAGCCTCTTTACCGAAGAACACTGACCGGACCTCTGAAAAGAAAGTGTTGAAATGCGTGCTCACGTCCTCCTTTACAATCCCAAATCTCATTCCAGAATATCTGGCGAGATTCGTCGATGCTTCGGATGTGGCAAGGACATAGTACGCTGGCAGAGCAAACCTAAGAGAGGGCATGTTTACCTCTTCGACCACAATGTTCAAACCATCCTCTATGACTTCGATGGCTTTCCTGAAAGCGACTTCTACTTCATCACTGATACCTTGCATCGCTTCCCTCGGAATGCAAATTTTCCTGATCTCTGATGAGGATAAATCCAATGGCGGCTGAGCACAAGAGGTAGGATCTAAAGGATCTATTCCGGAGATTATGGGAAGATATTTTCGAACATCAGACGCTGAACGACACATCAATCCGATCTTGTCCAGCGAATTACTGTAGTCGATAAGACCATGACGCGAAACCCGCCCGTAAGTTGGTGTCATTCCGATTACACCGCAGAATGAGGCGGGGCATGAAATCGAGCCGCCTGTTGATACAGCGAGTGCGACATGGCCGTCGAGCAATGCGACTGCAGCCGCGGCACCTCCGCTTGATCCCCCGCAGCTTCTTTCAGTATCGAAGGGATTTCTCGGCACCCCATAAGCAGAGTTTGTACAGAATGTGCCGAATCCGAATTCATCCATATTCGTTTTGCCGATGAGCAGCCCGCCAGATTCTCTAAGTTTCCGAACAGCCGTAGCATCGAATGGGGGTTTATACCCGTCGAGAATCCGTGAGCCCGCTCGTGATTGGAAATCGGTTGTGCAGAGATTGTCCTTAGCAGAGAAATGAAAATGGCACCGCCCCTTGATCCTCAAAAATTCTTCTTCGTTGATCAGTTGAGAGAAGATTCTATATTTCTCGTTTAAATGAATTAGATACTCGACACTTAATCCGTCGATCAAGACAATCGAGGCCCCCTCACATATCCCTCGAAGACCCTCATCGATCGTCTCAAAACCTCTGGATCGATTACCTGATATTGTTCATCATCCCGCATGATATTCTCTATCAAAACGGGGTTTAGCATGAAATCGTCTCGGGTTGGCGCCTCATCCAGGACGGAAAAATAATTGAGAATATCCTCTAGGTCGGACGAGAATTCTTCGATTTCCTCTTTGCTCAGTATGAGTCTCGCAATCCTAGCGATCTCATTAACCTGCTGTTTATCCATGACTCATCGCTCCCTTAGGATGTTTTTCAACAGTCCGGTATAGATCCATCATCAAAGATTCAAGCATGTCTGTTATTAACAGAGCGTATATAACGGTTATCTCATGCCTCGCAAGTGCCTATACACAAAGAACATGCATAGAGGTTATCAAGAAAATAAGTAATATCATTATGCCCGCGGTGCTCATCGAAAACGAAAGAAATTGTAGGAAAATGTTTATCTTTATGTCGAGGCTTACTCCGGATGGTGCATCCATGGACGAAGCTGAAAAACTCGCAAGACAAGGTTTCCAATTGCTCAGTGAGGGCGATTACGCACAGGCGCTGTCGAAATTTGAAAAAGCCATTAAGCTTGATCCAAGAAATGCCGAAGCCTATTTTGGCAAAGCTGAAGCAGGACTGTGTGTTTCCAAAATGAGCGTAGAGGAAATACTCGAGTCCTACAAGAAGGCGATCGAACTCGACCCGCAGAATGCCTACTTTCATGCCTCAATGGGCTCATTCTGTCTCGATGTCGGAAAGTTGAACGAGGCTGAGTCGGCATACAATAAGGCAGCGGAAATCGATCCTGACAACGCACCATACTATTACTCCGAATTTGCAGTTGAATACTATCGAAAAGCGCCAGAAGTTTATGAGAAATTTATGGATGACAAGACGATGGAGATCATTCTAAAAAAAGCGCTGAAATACCTCCTAAAATCAATCAACCTTGACGAGGAAAAAGCAAAGAAGCTATTAGCCTGATTGGAAATAATAAAATTAGCTAGTAGAAATGAGAACTGCCAAGCTATAACAATTGCTTCTCATTTCCTTTTTCAATCTTGTGAATCGCCCTCCTGTAGCATCGTTCACACACATATTCTCGAGGATGAAAATGCTCTGAGCAGACCAATTGACCGCAGATCGCGCATGTATGCTGTGCAAACTTGCCACAGAAGCTACATTGCCCCAGCACAGACATCAATAATTTGATACTTTTTTCCTTCTTAAAAACGATGTCGGTTGTTCTCTCTGCGGCAACTGCGACATTTTACAAAACCCCTAACCACTGAAGACCCTCTATAACACCATCTGCGTGCGGCTGCCTGCACACATAATCAGCAGCACGTTTGGCCGCTTCAGAAGCATTCGAGACGGCGATTCCAATACCGCAGTTCTCGATCATTGATACATCATTATCAGAATCGCCGAATGCGGCGATCTCCTGTGTATCGATTCCAATTATTTCTGCAGCCTTTCGAACACCATTCATCTTACTATGTCCAGGTTCCATTATATGAATAGCAAATCCCGTGGCTTCGATTGTCACATTCCAATCCTTCAGTACGTTCCTCACCTCTTCGAGGTTCGCAGATCTTTTCAAGGCAACCTCTGTTTCCCTCCATTTATCCGTAAAAAGGCGTTCGACTGGAACTTTGCCTTTCAAATATTCATAAGCCCTCAAAGGTTGCTCAATTGAATTGATCTTGTATACTTTTTCCCGGAATGAAATAATCCCACCGTTCTCAGCAATGACCGGTCCCTCAATACCGATAAAGAGCGCCAGGCCGTATGCCACTGGCAAAACGTTGCCGCTCGCGATCATCACTGTCAGACCTTTTTCCTGCACACGGCGCAAGGCTTCTATCCCATGGATTTGAATTCTCCTCCTTGAATCAGTCAATGTACCGTCCACATCGACGACTATCCCTTTGATAGAGATAATGCCTCCCTCCACATTGAGTTCAACAGCACCCAACCTGATCGCTTCTCAGTTCCCTCATTGTGGTTATCCTCTCAGCGAAAGCATTGTGTTTATGAATTGATTCCTCACTCTCGCTCCTCACCGTCACCATGACATCGTCTGGAAGATGCCCATAGCATTCCAGGATCTGTGACAGTATCTCTCTCACCACGTCTTCAACGAATTTCGGATTGCTATGTGCCATCAGAACGATTTTTGCTTCGTCTGATCGCTTAAGGATCTCATAGGTAGGACTGCTGAAAGACCTTTCAACGATATCTATCAGATCGTCAGCTTCAACATCATATTCTTCAGGAACTTCAATCATGACCGTTGTGACATTTCGCTGATTATGCGTGATTGTTGGGACTCCTATACAACCAGCACTTTCTCCTCCAAGTAGCTCATCGCGAATTGTTTCCATTGCACACGGACAAGCAGTCATCCCTGTGACTTTGGCACCGATCATCTTCTTAACCCCGTTGCCTCGCTTGCTCACCGCCTTTGCAATGAGCTCATATGACTCTAGAGTTCTCTTTCCACTGGGTGTTTTCCTTTCAAGAAAATAATCTGCTGTTACATGGACTTCCGAAAACGATGCGTATTCATGACGCTCGAGTAATAATTTACAGATCTGCGCGCTCAATACCTCTAGGCCGGAGACTGGCTCTCTGATCGTTTGATCAACTATTTCTGAAACGACTTCGAGATTTCTCGACAAATGTGACCCTTTCTGGCTTGATGGTAAATCGACAAAGATATCAAAATTGCATGTAAGGGTTACCGTCTTGCTCCCCCTTTTCACGGTTACAGGCTTTTTTACACCTGTGACGCCTACCCTTGTCAACTTGAACCCATTCGGGATTCGGATGCTTTGACAGTCCATTCTGGCGATAAGATCACCGATACTCGATAGGGAGACCTTTTAAAAAAATGAGCGTTTAACCAATAATTTGGTAGAATTCTCAAAAAATTGTTTTTGACACCCAGCGGATTCCATGCTCCTGATTCAGAAAGGAGTATGAAACAATTAGATCGAGTAGTGTGAGATATGCCATTACTTCTCGTCAGGCCTGAACTAACCGATATACAGTCATTGATCCTTAAAGGAACACCAGTCATAAAATTTTACTTTGAAAACGTGGTCCCATTCTTCTCAATTCACCAAATAAAATTAACACCTTAATAAAGAAACAGCCGACGCTGGGCTCAATTTGAACCAGGGTTTCTTGCTTTTACTGATGAGATTGCCCGAGTTGCGACATGAATTTATACTGGCTATCTTATGGACGATACAATGATCTGCGGCATCGATGAAGCGGGCAGGGGGCCGATTCTCGGGCCGATGGTTGTTGCAGCAGTTGCGGTTAATGATGATTCTTCACTGCGATGTCTGAATGTGAAGGATTCAAAGAAGTTGAGCCCCTCAAGACGATCAGAGCTCGCCATTGCCATAAGAAGAATGGCACGTGTAGAAGCAATAGTGATCGATGTTGATGAAATTGATCGTGCCGTCGAAGTACATTGCCTCAACGAACTCGAAGCAGAAAAATTTTCAGAGATCATTAACAGATTGCGGCCACAGCGTGCATATATAGATGCCGCCGACACGGACCTGGAACGTTTCAAAATGCTTATCCTGAGCCGATTGATGTGCGGAGCCGAATTAGTATGTGAACATAAAGCCGATGAAATTTATCCAGTTGTCTCGGCTGCCTCGATCATTGCAAAGACGATGAGAGATACCATAATAAAGAAAATTGAGGCTGAATTGAATCAACCAATTGGTAGCGGTTATCCCTCCGATCCCATTACTAGAGCTTTCCTTAATGAATGGATAAATACAAACGGAGAATTGCCGCCTTACACAAGACGTTCATGGGCTACAGCAAAAAGAGCCTTTGCTGTGGTCAAGAATTCAAAGATCGATGAATGGATGGATGAAGATGACATTGAAGGAACTGTTGAATGACTCGATCAACAAATTCAACAAGAAGGTCAGCAGTGACGCGCAATTGCAAAAAGAATTAATCGGGATCAGGAAGAAAGTTCTGATCGATCTCGGTTCGGAAAAATACAATTTTTCGCTTGAAGAAAACAGGATTTCATCAGTAAATGACGGCGAGATCGCAGATCCCGATATAACGGTTTTTTCCGACCCAGAGACATTCAGTGGTATTCTCAGCGGAAGAATCAAACCGATGAAGGCATATGCCCTACGGAAAATCCGCATCAAGGGATCGCTCGAAGATCTGATGCACCTTCGAAAACTCTTTTGATCACGAAACTCGCACCCAAAACTTTTATCTAAGTGTCCGGTGTTTAAGAGTCCTACCTAAAGCGGGGTGGGGTAGCCAGGACATCCCGTCGGGCTCATAACCCGGAGATCGGTCGTTCAAATCGACCCCCCGCTACTTCTTATTGCTCTCGCACGCGCACCGTTCGTTTACAACAGCCAGTCACATTCTAAGAAGATACATTGACGATGAACAAAACGAAAATATGTTATCACAGTGATACGACAAACAAAGGATGATTTCATGTCCAAGTTTGTCGGAGCTATTGATCAAGGAACAACGGGAACCCGATTCGCATTATTCGATCATTCGGGCAATCTCGTCGCCTCCGCGTATGAAGAGCATACACAAATTTTCCCGAGACCAGGATGGGTCGAGCACAACCCCATAGAAATATGGCAGAAAACAAAGAAGGTAATCAAAGATGTATTTGAGAGGAATAAGATTGATGCAAGGGATGTGGCAGCAATTGGTGTCACCAATCAGAGGGAAACGACTATCCTTTGGGATCGCAAGACAGGTCAACCAGTTTATAATGCAATTGTCTGGCAATGCCGCAGGACAGCAGAGATGTGCGATCGGCTCACAAAGGACGGATACTCAGAGATGATCCGTGAGAAGACTGGGCTAGTCGTCGATTCATATTTTTCTGGGACAAAAATCAAGTGGTTAATGGATAATGTGAATGGAGTTGCGGAAAAGGCAAAAAGGGGCGAGATTCTTTTCGGAAACATCGATACTTGGCTCATATGGAAGCTGACTGGTAAGCATATAACAGATTATTCTAATGCGTCTCGGACGATGCTTTTTAATATATCGAAGTGCCGGTGGGACACCGAGATTCTTGAATTATTGGGTATCCCCGAATCCATTCTTCCAGAGGTAAGGCCATCAAGTGATCGTCAAATCTACGGAATGACGTCACCATCGGAATTCATGGGCGCGAGTATCCCAGTTTGCGGAGATCTCGGAGACCAACAGGCCGCACTATTCGGCCAAACTTGCTTTGATGCTGGTGAGACGAAGAACACTTACGGTACTGGTTGTTTCATGCTGATGAATATCGGTGCAAAGATAACGCAATCGAAGAGCGGACTACTAACAACGATCGCTTTCAAGTTGGCAGATAAACCTGTTCAATACGCACTAGAAGGTTCAATCTTCATAACTGGCGCTGCGATCCAATGGTTAAGAGATGGTCTAAAGATCATCGAGAGAGCTTCGGATACTGAGAGAATGGCACAATGTGTCCAAGACTCTGGAGGCGTGTATTTCGTACCAGCGTTTGTTGGTCTTGGCGCACCGTATTGGGACCCATATGCGAGGGGTATGATCATAGGGATTACGGGAGGTACAAGACGGGAACACATCGTTCGTGCAACACTGGAATCAATATGCTATCAGACGAGAGATGTGCTTGAGACCATGAACGCAGAGTCCGGCATCCCCCTGAAGACACTGAGGGTAGATGGGGGCGCTGTGAAAAACAATTTCTTATGTCAGCTCCAAGCGGACATTCTTGGCGTCCAGGTCCTCAGGCCTACGGTGCAGGAAACGACGGCTCTCGGAGCTGCTTATGCGGCAGGTCTTGCGATTGGTTTTTGGAAAGATCTCGAGGAATTGAGGAACAATTGGATAATAGACAGAACATTCGTCCCGATGATGAACAAAGAAAAGAGAGAGGAAGGATACGCAAATTGGAAGAGGGCTGTCCAGAGGGCAATGAATTGGGCCGGAAGATAAGGGACCACTGGGGTGTTCTATTGCAGCGGACAGAAGTTCTTATCATTGGCGGAGGAATTACGGGTGCTGGGATCGCGAGAGATCTGGCGTGCCGTGGTGCAGAAGTTGTTCTCGTCGAAAGCTCTGATTTCTCAAATGGTGCAACAGGTCGCTGCCATGGCATGCTTCACAGTGGAGCGAGATACGCGGTGAATGATCCCAGATCTGCCGCTGAGTGTGCCGCAGAGAATGCTATTTTGAAGAGAATTGCTGGCTTCTGTATTGAAGATACTGGCGGATTGTTTGTTGGTCTGAAAAATGATGATACAGATTATGCAGATCAATTCCTATCGTCATGCAAAAAAACTGGTGTGGCGGCAAAGGAGATAACGATCCGAGAAGCCTTGAATAGGGAGCCGATGCTTTCCAAGGAAATCCTAAGTGCGTTCGAAGTTCCTGATGCATCGGTGGACCCATTTCTGCTAACCCTCGGAAATATTGAATCTGCAAGAAAGGCCAATGGCATCGCACTTAACTACCATTGTGTCAAAAGATTCGAGATCGCGGGCGAGTCCATAGACAAAGTGATTGTGGAAAACCTCAGGAATAAGAGTATTGAGACATACAAACCTGAGATCGTCGTCAACGCGTCTGGTGCCTGGGCAAATGAGATCGCTTCGCTCGCGAATCTCAGTATCCGCATGACACTTGACAAAGGTTCGATGGTCGTCATCAACGGGAGATTGACCAACGGTTTGATCAACAGATTGAGAAGACCTTCGAACGGAGATATCGTTGTGCCGAGTTGTTCTTCGTCGATTATTGGCACTACCTCCGTTCATGTTGACTCCCCTTTTGAGAATAAGGCGACTGAGGAGGAAGTTGATTTTCTGATCTGCGAGGCAGCGAGGATGGTCCCCGACATCCTGAAGTCTAGGGCCGTGAGGGCGTACGCGGGGATCAGACCGTTGTGCGGGGGTGATCAGTCAAGCGGAAGGGAGATCAGCAGAAACTTTCAAGTTATCGATCATTCCGAACAAGGGATTGAAAACTTCATTAGTGTGATCGGGGGGAAACTGACCACATACAGGCTCATGGCAGAAAAAGTATCTGATATAGTCGCCGCAAAGCTTGGAATATCAGGATCATGTAGAACAGCGATCGATCCACTTTCCCCCACAGTTGAGAGAAAGAATGATCCAACGATCGCACCCTCGTTTTCCAGTCTAATCGGGAGAAAAACACAATTACTCTCCAATGAAATCATTCGGAGGTGCACCGGGGAGTTAAGAGGTATGGAGGTCGTTTGCTCCTGCGAACAGGTACTACGCGGAGAATTGGTCTATTGGTCCCATCACCAAGACGTGAAGGAGCTCTCGGATTTGATGAGGCGCACGAGGGCTGGTATGGGCTATTGCCAGGGGGGGCTCTGCATTTTTGGATTGTTGTCCTCTATGATTGATGAGCCCAATAGGGATCCGATAGAACTGGTAGCTCGTTTTATCAAGGAAAGGGAAAAGGGCATCGAGCCCGTCTTGTTCAGAGGCCAACTCAAGGAAGAGTTCTTCAAGGACCATCTATTCAACGGGGTGTACCACCTCAACGCATATTCGGGGGAAGATCATGAGGAAGACTTTGGAAGCTGAAACAGATGTCCTGATTGTCGGCCACGGTGCTGCTGGACTTTTCTCAGGCGCTATTCTCTCCTCGCTTGGAAAGCGTGTGATGATCGTGGGAGAGGGCGCGACATCAACCTCACTTTCAACTGGAAACATTATTTTTCTGAGGGACCTCGACGGAAACATCGGTGAACACAGGTTCACGGAGACAACGATCTCAGAGGAGCTGTTGTCACATGTAGCCAATGATCACCTGGATGTCGACTCAATAAACGCTGAGATGCTTGAGATGACCTCTTTTCTTCTTCCGCGATTGAATTCTTGCGGACTAGCTTTTGATGGATCGATCGGTAAGAAACAAGTTCTGTTGACGAACGCTGGCTTTCCTTATTCATGTACATTTGCGCAACTCTTTGCCTCAAAGGGGAACCTTGAAAGAATGTCAGAAAGAGATGTAGCGCTTCTCGGCCTTCTCGGATATAAGGACTTTGATCCTGATTTGGCAGCGATTGTCATGTCCAAAACAATGGATGTGAGCAATGTATCCGCATACTGGACCGACATTTCGACATTCCAAAACCAATATGAAATCCATGCTTCTGAGGTCGCACACCTTGCATGTGATAATACTTTTGGAGAACAACTTGCAGAGGCGATAAAAAATATCGATTGCGACATGATTGGGATTCCGCCAATTTTTCCCCTCCCTGGATATCAATTGAGAATGATGCAACTCGAGAAAGAGACGGGGAGAGAGATTTTCGAGGTCGTAACACCGCTATCGATACCAGGATCACGTCTTCACGAAGCACTTAGAGTTATTGCTCGTAAGGAAGGATGCCTAATATCCGAAGGATTGAAGGTCTCAAACTTACATATAGCAGGTCGGAGGGCAGAATCAGCGATCCTGAAAAGCAGATTCATAGAAACCAAAGTCAGGTTCAACTGCATTATGGTCTGCACTGGGGGATTGCTCGGAGGAGGACTAATCGCGAAAGGAAAGGCGATCGCCGATCCTTTCGGTATTTTTCAAGTTGAAAAAATGCCGAACTCATATCGAATTAACACCGGACGCGCGTCTCAATCCTTAGTTCAAACGATTGCTCAGTACGGTTTGAAAACTGATTCATTGATGCATCTTTATTTAAAAAATGGGGGTCGTCTTGAAAATGTATTAGGAGCTGGTTCAGTGCTCGAAGGATGTTCTTTTCCTGCAGGTCTTGGCTTGGGAGGTATCCTTCTCACCGCTTGGCTTTCGGCTAAGAGTGCAATGGAGGTGCTGAACTAATGAGTGTCACAGTAAGAACAGGCGATTGCATTAAATGTAGCGCTTGCAACATGGTTTGTCCAGTTGTTTCAATCGAGGGCATATCTAGATTTGCCGGACCAAGGAATTTCGCCGTTGACCTTCCCAGGTTCTTCGCCGGGAAAATAAGTTCCCCGCAAGAGATTTTCAAATGCACAACCTGTTGGAAATGCGAGGAGGTTTGTCCCTCGTCTCTACCGCTCCCCGATTCTATCCTCAAACTGCGCGAAATCATGTTTGATGAGAGAGACCTTATTGAGGGACATCGGAGAATCATAGAAAACATCGACAGCTTTGGCAGATCTATCCAACCCATATCAAGAAAAAAAAGAATGAATATGAGGAGGGAGGCAAAGACCCTCTATTTTCCGGGCTGCATCAGCGAGATGCGAGTGACATCAATCCTTGATGCAAGCGTGGAAATCCTCGAAAAAACCAGTGTGAATTTCAGAATTCCTGGCGACTGGGTCTGCTGCGGGGCTCCGCTTGAAAAAATCGGGGATTCAAATCGATTAGAAAGGCTAAGAGAAGCGAATCTGGCAAGATTCGGTGTCTTTGAAGAGATCATTACGTCGTGTCCTGGCTGTACAACACAATTCCTTCGGTATTATGACAAAGACCCTCTTCACACAATCGAAGTACTTTGGGAGGCGGCAAGAAAGCATCGTCTTAAGTTTAAAGCGCCGGAGAATAACATAAGAGTGGCACTCCATCACCCCTGCCACATCAAGCGGACAATTGGCCCCCAGATCATCGATCAGGCCTACGATCTGCTCCAATCAGTTCCTGGGATCAAGATCGTCGAGCTCGAAGATCAGGATAGGTGCTGTGGCGGTGGCGGAGGAGTTGTGGCTGGCTTTCCCGATCTCGCGCTGAAATTGGCCACGAATAAAATGAGAGATGCGATCCGTTCTAGCGCCGATCTGCTGCTAGCACCATGCCCGTTTTGCGTACTGAATCTGCGAAGAGCGAATATCGGAAGAGTTGAAGAGTTCATAACGTTCATAAATATGTATACTGAGCGGGGGGCATAACCGCAAAGTAGAAAATAACTAGTATACCATTCAATTGAGGCAAGAACATGAACAAGGATGCCCTTTGCTTTTCGTGCCTTTACATTGAAGAGAGACCGGAACTAGGTGTCAATAATGAACTCGTTTACTGCATCAAGAAAGACAAGATATTAAGGCCAAAATCCGAATGCGAATTCTACGTCAGGTCGACAGAGGAGGCGCGAAGCGCACTTCATAGTCAAATATACGGTGTCCTCCTCGATGATGAGTTTGAAGAGGAATGAGTAGAGATTTAATCTAAGAACTCAAGCAAAGTCATCTTCGATTCTCGTCGGGCCTGCTTGATTTCGAATGGGATCCATTCAGTCGGGCTTGGAGACCCCCTCATATGTCTAATCCTCAATCTTCGATTAAGATTCTCATCGAACTTAAGTTCGATTACGCCGTCGGCCATTGCCATGAGATGATTAATCGTCCTATCTTCGTGCACCCCGTCATGCACAGTAGATATGGCCATGCCGAGCTCGGATCGAATCTTGGATGAGGAGATCTGAAAGAATTTCAACACGACATTTGTCTGGTTGTATAGAAAGAGAGTTGAAAGTGAGTGTAGGAAGATTCTCATTGGCCGACCGTATTCATTCGCTATCGCTGTCAGATTGAACATGATCCCTTCGATGTCCGAGACCTTCCGCACGTAATTTCTTGTGGAAGATGAATCCTCATCATATGACCCCAAGAGACTTGAATGATAATCAATGATGAAGATCTTATTCCCCAGAAGGTCGTCAACGGGAACGTCGAAGGCTTCCAAGAGAGCGACAACATCAGCTGGGAGAACATCAATTGTCACGAAAACGACAGTATCGCCTCTTTCAATGTAGCTCTTAGCAAGCCCGATATTGAACTCAAGAAGTCCAATTCCTGGGCTTCCGATGACGAGAATGGAGGACCTTTCTGGGAGCGCGATTTTTAACATAACCACCTCACTCATAGAATCGGAATCAATGAGATATGACCGCCAATTTCTTTCTCAACAAAGGTAAAAGCGTTGCACCCTGTAAACGGTTTTTCTCCATACAGAATGACTGTCCCCCCAACCCTATCGATCTTGAGGTGAATAGTTGCGAGATCGGCGATTCGCTGCGTGGACTCTGCGGAAGGGGGGGCAATGCCAACAAAAATCCCTTTACTCCTTCTGACCGAGGCGAGAAAATCAGCAAGCTGATCCATTACTTTGGTTCCGTAGATGGATTCCATCGTATCGAATCCCATTAATGTAAGGTACGGCGGGGATGAAGCCTGTAGCGCGAAGGCTAGATTCTGCCAGCTGAAATCATCGTAGGCTGTTGAGCCTTCAACGGGCAGGACATACTTTGCTGCCGTTCCGATCTGAGTCGCCTTTTCTGGAATCCTTACGTTCTTTTCAAAATCCCCTTCACCAACGATACCGACCATGCGATTCCTCAGACTCTCAGCGCTCGCCTTTCTCATGGGAACCCAGATGACTCCTCTTCCCTGTGCGACGAAGTTTGCGACCATCGAGTTTTCAATCGCGGTACTGACGCTTGTCGGAATCGCGCGCCCGAGTTCCAAAAGAACGATCGAACCTCTTTCTAGTCCTCCACCTAGCATGCGATCAATATCACCTATGCCACATGATACTCGCTCCCCAGCATCTGGAATTGGCGACCAGCCTTTCCATAGAGAGACATCAATGTCCTCAGTTCTGCCGAAGCTCTGAATCCTTCCGCCGCTGAGAGTGAAAAGATATCGCATCTGCTGGATCTCACATCCTCTTAACTTCATTATTTCGATTTCTCTTAGCCGTCTATTTTGGTATTCTAGGGATCTTAGTAAGACAACACCATCACCAAGGTAATCGAGTTGTGGGTCAGCACTTTCCAGGACAAACAGGACGTTCGTGCCATATCCCTCGACGAGATCACCCTGGATTGTCAACATGATGCGCGCGCATGTTTCGCCATATTTCTGTGCCAATGCGTCGATGCTGTCGATGACGATCAGATGCTTTGAATTCTCATCAGACTCAACGACCCTGTAGATCGCTTCAAGTTCGCTGAGGTCCTTGCCAATTGTTAATGAGATTTTTGTTTCCTTTCCACTGAGACCCTTAATTCCTTTCAATTCAACTAATCCAGATTGTCTGTCCTTTTGATCCTTTTCTTCTATCGTTGCATTTGATGCAATTGTGAGCCGGGAGGTTTCTCCCCTTTGAAATTTCTCCTTTAACCAAGGGAATTGCGTAAAAAGGGAATTGTCGGAGACGCGCGTTGAGAGGTAATAACTCTTCTCAACGGCACTCAGTTCCTCTATTGTCTGAAGAGCAAATGTTGTCTTTCCTGTACCAGCATTCCCTCTGAGAATCAGTGAATGACCGCCTTCTTTCATAAAGAAAGAAAGTATTTCAGGCGGGAGTCTCGCTCCTGGATTTTCCGTCTTCTCAATTCCCGTAAATTCTCCAGTGCGGCATGCCATCGGTGATTAATTTGAAAAAGAATGCATAAATCTTTTCGATAGATTCTCGCAAATGATACTATCATATTTTCAAAAATCATTTCTTATACAAAAATTATAAAGATGCAAAACTGAAATGCAAGCAGAGGAGGATACACGCTTGAAAGCAGTTATTTTGGCAGCAGGGGAGGGGATGAGGCTCCGGCCGTTCACCTATTCACGCCCAAAGCCTATGCTGCAGATCGGCAATAAGCCGATTCTTGAATATGTCGTCGATGCCCTGGTATCAAATGATATCAAGGACATCATCATGGTTGTCGGTTATAAGAAGGAAAAGATCATGTCCTATTTTCAGGACGGGGCGAGATTTAATGCGAAAATTTCATATGCATTCCAAGAGAAGCAGATAGGAACAGCACACGCCCTTTTATCTGCTAGACACTTGCTAGATGAGAGTTTCATCGTTCTTGCAGGAGATAATCTGATCGACGCAGAGACTGTTTCTGACCTCTTGCGTAACGGTAGGATACCTTCTATCCTCGTAACCGAGAGCGATATTCCTTCAAAATACGGCGTCGTGCAATTGGAAGGGAATAAGATCGTGTCCATCGTCGAGAAACCCGAAAGCACTGTCGGTAATATCATCAGTACTGGGGTGTACCTATTCAATGATGAGATTCTTGAAGTAATTGAAACAGAAGTGAGTTCTGGCGCGCTCGGCATTACGAACGCTATGCAAAAAATGCTCGGAAGACTTGATATATACGCGGTAAAGACGCGTGGGAAATGGATCGATGTGGTGTACCCGTGGGACATTATCAGGGTCAATGCGGTGGCACTTTCGTTCGAAGGGCAGGCGATTTCAGGCATTATTGAGGACAATGTAATGATCAGAGGTCCAGTCGTGATCGGAGCGGGAACGAGAGTCAGATCTGGTACATATATCAACGGGCCCGTTCTCATCGGGGAGGGTTGCGACATAGGGCCAAATGTGAGTATTTTTCCAACGACCAGTATAGGGAATAACGTCCATATTGACGCATACACTTACGTTTCAAACTCGGTGATCATGAATAACGTGTGTATTGGGTCACATTCGCATCTTTCACACACCGCAATCGACGAGGGTGTGAGGATTGCCTCGAGTCTGAGCTGCGTATGCGGTCACGCATTTGCAAAGATTGACGATGAATTCTTTAAATTGGAGAATATCGGGGCATTGATTGGGGAGGATACGACTATCGGCTCACACGTCACGATCGTTCCTGGAACGATCGTAGGTGCTGGCTGTCGGATTTCTGACGGTGTAAGAGTTTCGGGAAATCTGGAAAACAGATGCGTCGTGGTTTGAATGTGCGGTATTGTTGGATATACCGGCCCGAGAGAAGCTATCGAAATTCTGTTCGATGCATTGAAAAGACTCGAGTATAGGGGTTATGATTCTGCAGGATTGGCAATCCTAGAAAATGATATCCAGATCGTGAAAGACAAGGGGGATATTTCACAGTTAGAAAGGAGTGTGAGTAAACTTCGCGGGACTCTGGGAATTGGCCACACGAGATGGGCAACGTGCGGTAAACCATCGAAGGAAAACGCACATCCTTTCCTCGATTGCTCGGGTAATTTTGCTGTTG
Source organism: Methanomassiliicoccales archaeon (assembly GCA_029907465.1). Classification (NCBI taxonomy): domain Archaea; kingdom Methanobacteriati; phylum Thermoplasmatota; class Thermoplasmata; order Methanomassiliicoccales; species Methanomassiliicoccales archaeon. Next base: position 45,261 of record JARYLV010000004.1, on the reverse strand, counting down.
TGCACAACGGGATCATAGAAAATCATCGCGAATTGAGACGCGAGCTCGAAGCGGAAGGGCATGTTTTCACATCGGAGACCGACACGGAAGTCCTCGTTCATTTAATAGAGAAGTATTACGATGGGAACATGGAAAAAGCTGTGAGAGAGGCGCTGAAGAGGGTCAAGGGAACTTATGCCGTTGCTGTAATTGGGAAAGGATCAAAAGAGATCATAGCGGCGAGAAAAGAAAATCCATTGGTCGTTGGCCTCGGTGTTGGCGAGAATTTCATCGCCTCTGATGTGACAGCACTTCTGAACTACACCAATAAAGTAATTCACGTAATGGATGGAGAATACGTAGTCATCTCACCAGCCGGTGTGAGACTGTATGATTGCTCAGGTAATGAGATCTCTAGAGCACCCAGTCTCATCACCTGGACAGTTGAAGATGCCCAACGTGGAGGGTTTGAACATTATATGCTCAAAGAAATCTTTGAGCAACCGGCCTCGATTCACAATTCCCTCCTCGGAATGCTCGATGGCATCGAAGAGGGGGAATTCCTTCGGGATGCGAATTTCGATTCTGTGAAGATCGTTGGCTGCGGTTCATCCTATCACGCCGCAATGGTAGGAAAATACATCATCGAGTCCCTGGCCCACATTCCCGTTACGCTCGAACTCGCATCCGAATACAGGTATTCTCACGGCACACGAGAAACTCCACTGGTCATTCTTATCACTCAGAGCGGTGAGACAGCTGACACGCTCGCTGCGGCAAGAGAAGCAAAAAAAAGGGGATGCCGTACATTTGCGATCACAAACGTCGTAGGTAGCACTATCACACGAGAGGTCGATGAAGTCTTTTACACAAAGGCAGGTCCCGAGATTGGTGTGGCAGCGACCAAGTCTTACATCACACAACTCATTGCCCTGTACCTCGTAGGTATGAGGATAGGGTTTGTTCATAGGACAATTTCACACGAACTCCTAAGGTCGATGAAAGACCAATTGAGATTAATGCCCCGACAGGTCAGTGCCGTTCTGGATAATAAAGAAATTATTGAGGGGGCGTCGGATCTTCTCGTTAACGCAAGAAACGTATTCTTCATCGGTCGCAATATAAACTATCCGACAATGCTTGAGGGGGCACTGAAGCTTAAGGAGATCTCATACATTCATGCCGAGGGATATGCCGCTGGTGAACTCAAACACGGGCCTCTCGCGCTTCTTGATAGGGATACGCCCGTAGTCGCTTCATGCATTAAGGATCACACATATGAGAAAATGATATCGAATATTTCTGAGGTTGCCGCAAGAGACAGCCCAATACTCGCAATTGGATATGAGGACGATCGTGAATTAATGGCAATTGCTGATCGCTTCATAGGAATCCCTAAAGTCGACCCCCTGTTTTCACCGGTTCCATTGACGGTTGTTCTTCAGCTCTTGGCCTACTACACAGCAAGAAAAAGAGGTTGTCCAATCGACAAACCACGAAATCTCGCGAAAAGTGTGACTGTAGAATGATCAGGCTAGTTTCTCGGGACATATGGCTCTTCTTGAACATGATATGCACTTGCCAACCCTGTGATGATTACGGTGTACGCCTCCTGTCTTTAGGAGATTGCGCATTTCTTCAGTCTTGGCAAGAATTATTTTCTTTAGTTCTTCATCATACTCAATCTCATACTCAACGTCATCGTATTTCAGGATGCCGTGGGATACTTTTTCCCCGTCTTCTTCCAAAAGCAAACAATAGGCTCCCACTCTCAGTATATGTGAAAAGAGTGGGCCTCTAGGCTTTCGTCCGGTTTTGACTTCTACCGGGACTGCCTCACCATTGACTTCTATCACATAGTCCGGTTTCCCAACAATACCGTATTTTTCGGACTTGAATAATTTCGAACCTTTGCCACCAATATAAACAATCTTGCCTCTGATCAGCTGCTCCTTTCTCTTGCTCGCGGCGATATGACTTGCCCGCAATGAAAGGTAAAGGGCGATATTAGCAGCGATCAACCAGAGGAGTGCCAAGAATTCATAGATCAACGCAGTGCGTGGTTCGATTCCAAGGATTGTAACAGCATTAAGCACGGTGATCATTGCAATGATCGCTGTGAGAATTGTTATCTGCTCGTATTTGGCACGGTTCCTCTCTTCTCCGGCAGAAGCAGAACTGTAGAGTGCAATGAGTCCAGCAATGATCCAGGGTATCGACAGCACGCTGAGTATTTTCCTCCATTCTTCTGGATTTTCCACAGGCTTCAATACGACCCCAATGATAGCGAGCACCGTTGCTGTAATAGCAAACCATGTGATCGCCCGTTCCCAGATATTAGCCTTCAATTCATGATCGACGATTTCACTGAGATTCTTGGAAAGAGACTCGTGCTCCTTTTGGCCTTCCTTGAGAGCAGGTGTTGTCACATCATAATTCCTGCTAAGCCACCAACTCAGCGGGCAGTAAGCGTACTTCTCTATTTCGCCTGCAGAAATAAAGGCCATTTCGATGAAGATATCGTGGACGGGAATCTAAATGCTTGCCCTATTTCTTGGAATAATCCCGGACGATTTATCGCAATTGCACGAAAGAAGAGATGAGTCTGCGATTGCGATTCCATCTGGACACTCGATCCCATCAATGTACCCAAACCAATAAACAACGAGTCCTTCTCCGAAAAGATCGGTATAGGCACTCAATTGCCTGCGGATGTTCTTCTTAACCTCAAGCGTATCACCGAATGTCGCCTTCGATTCTATCCAATTGATCTTCCACCCATTGACTTGAATTGGTTTTTCCAAAAGACAATCCGGTGTCTTTGGAAATTCCCCCCTGAGATCCTTTTCTGTCTTGTAACTGACTCCCTGGGAATCAAGCCAGCTCCTCAGACGATTTTCACCCCATTCTCCTCGTTTGTACTGCACCTCAGTCGCCCACGGGGAGTAGACAATGTCCGAGCGAACTACATCCATTATTTCCTTCATCGTTCTGCGATCATTGATCAATTCAGGATTCTTGACCAGGTTCCAGTACTGTTTTTTCGAAAAGCCGTTCGCCTGAAAAATGATTAAACCTGTTAAGATGGGTGAAAAATGCCATTTTCTCGCGATCGATAAAATGCTCCTGCCCTCTTTCCAACTTCTGAGCAGTTTATCAGCGTTGCGCTTAACTAGGTAGAATCGCTTTGTCGTTTCCCTAACCGTTTTTTGGGTAAAAATGACCGTCAAGAGCTCTTCATCCAATCCTTTTTCCGCAGCAACGATCTTGATATCTTCAGGAAAATTCAACGACCGGTAAATTTCCCTGTAATCACTTAATCTCATTATTTTCACGCTTTTATCGTCGTAGTAAGGTAGATCGTATTTAAAACTATCGCGGTACCAGCATTCCTGGATCGCTGGCTAAATGGAATGGAAGTTATAGAGCTGTCATAGTCGCAAGAAAAAACAAAGATTTCCCGAGACAATTATTTCCTTTAGGGACTAATGCTGAGTTGATCAAAAACATGACTTCCGGATGCAATATGATTAAATACAGAAGAAGATGATTCATTTGAGATGATTCAAAATTCCCGTATATGGGAAAAGGAGGCAGTGTGAATGGACAGTTCATTTTTGGCGAGTAGCAAAGGTCCCCCTTGGCTTCCTGCAGCTGCGGTTGACGCTAGGAGACTGGCATACTGGGGTCAGGTCTTTTTCTTCGTCGTTATGATTGTATCAGCGATTTTTGGGATTGTTTCATTATTCATGCTGGTCTTAGATCATGCAGGTGGAGGGGGTACGATTTACCTTCTCGTCACTGCACTTGTGAGCTTCATCATCCTATACATCATGAAACCAACGGTCTTCGATCACATTGACCAAGGGCGATTCAGCGAGGCAAGCGATCACATGCTAATTTACGGTGTTCTGGGAATCATCTTTGGTATTATCCCCGGTATCTTTCTGATCATTGCCTTTGTGCGGTTGCAGGAGGTGTTCCAGCCTCAATATCAGCCGTATCCCCCTAGTCAAATTCAAACAACACAACCCTCAGAACCTTCAACAGTTCCGTCTCGCCCATCGCCACCAGAGCAAGCAACACCGCCGCCGGCGGCCGCACCAGAAAAACCAAGACAACCAGAAATGGTCAGATGTAAGAAATGCGGCGTCCAATACCCCGCGTTTATGCGAACCTGTCCAAACTGTGGAGAATCGCGCTGATCGATTACCCGTAACTCACTATTTCTTTTCTTTCTTGCCAAGACTACTAGAATCAAAGAGGATTTCGCCCCGGTAAATGATTTTTCTAATCCGATGATATGGGACCTCACTATCACCGACAGAAAAGAAGTATCGGCCGAGCTCTTTGATTTCAGATCCAGAAATAATCTTGATATTATTCGGTGCTCCCCTATGTAAATAATGAATCTCAGCTTCAGCCAGATTCCTGTCTTTTCGCCATTTGAGTTCGTTGAGAATCTCTCGCGGGAACGCCATATTGATCGCAAGTAGGATCAATGGAAAAATATTTTGGGGACTGATGTAAAATTGGATAAACATGAAAATCAAAAATATCGAGGGGCAAATTGTCGATGTTGCTGGCGGAGTTATAATTCCTGGGAGGGTGGTAATCCAGGATGATAGAATCGCTGGCATAGAAAGACGATCACACGCACCTGATGTATACATTCTTCCAGGCTTCATCGACTCTCATATTCACATTGAATCGTCACTCCTTTGCCCATCTAGGTTTTCGGAAGCTGCCGTGCCCCACGGCACAACTTGTGTCATCACAGACCCCCATGAAATAGCGAACGTTCTTGGCATGAGAGGGATTGAGTTCATGCTGAAAGATTCGAAAAAAACACCAATGCGGATGTACTTCACTGTCCCCTCATGCGTCCCGGCCACTGAAATGGAGACCTCAGGCGCCATTTTGACCTGGAAAGAAGTAAGGGAATTGCTAATGCTCCCGGAGTTCGTGGCGTTAGGCGAGGTAATGAACGTTCAAGCCGTGCTCACAGAAAGCGAAGATATGATGAAGAAAATCGAAACGGCGAAACTGCTTGGAAAGCCTATTGATGGACACGCGCCTGGTCTATCAGGCTACGACCTCGACCGTTATATTTTTGCAGGAATATCCACGGATCATGAGTGTGTTTCTTCGGAGGAAGCGCTGGAAAAGCACCGCAAAGGAATGAGGATTATGGTGCGGGAAGGCTCTACCTCGAAAGACCTAGAACCACTGGCAGAATTTGCAAAAGAGCATGAGTTTTTCTTTGTCTCGGATGATTTGCACGCATTGGATTTAAAGAAGGGGCACATAGATGATTTATTAAGAAAAGCGGTTCGCATTGGAATCGACCCAATCACCGCGGTTCGCTCTGTAACTCTGTGGCCCGCGAAACACTATGGGCTGCCACTCGGATCAATAGCGGTTGGCGAATTAGCGGATATTGTAATCGTTGATAATCTCAGGGATTTCAATGTGTTACAAGTATACATCGGCGGCAAGCTCGTTGCAGAAAAAGGGAGAGCCCTGTTCAAAGTCGAACCAGAGAACCTCGATTATCACATGGTTGAACAGCATATTTCTCATGCTGATTTTGAAATCCGTGTTGATAGGGACAAGCGGAAAGTTTTGGCTAGGGTGATTCGCGTCGTGCCTGACCAAGACATCAGTTATTCCGAAGTCGCAGAACTCGAGGTGTCTAATGGTGTTGTCCAGGTGGATTTGGAGCAAGACGTCCTGTACGTTTCTGTCGTGTGCCGTTATGAACGAAAGAAACCAGCCCTAGGTTTCATCAGGGGGTTCAAACTCAAAAGGGGTGCGATCGCCTCTAGCGTTGCCCATGATGCCCACAACATCATTGCTGTTGGTGTCGATGCGAATTCGATTGCTACTGCCGTCGAATATGTATCAAAGGTGGGGGGCTACTGTGCGACGAATGGTACCAGAACCGTAACTTTGGAGCTGCCTATTGCTGGTCTCATGAGCGCTGAAGACTGCGACACAGTCTGTAAGAAAGAGGCAGAAATTATAGGGTTTGTTAGAACAATGGGGTGCGATTTGGAGGCACCATTCATGACGCTTTCTTTCCAAAGCCTTCTCGTCGTCCCAGAACTCAAGATCTGTGATAGGGGTCTCTTCGATTCCACCCAGTTTAAATTCGTTGATCCGATTATCGAGTGACATTGAGAAATGATTCCGACAAAAAGCTTTTTTGTTCCTAATGCGCTTGCCTTCCAGCCGTAATTCGGTGAAAAGATGCCGGAAATTGAGCGCTTCAGGAGTAAGATCGTAACATGGGAAGAAATTTCAAAATGGACTCTTGACGTATCGAGACAGATTAGGGATTGCAACTGGAAGCCGACTGTCATTGTTGGCTTAACAAGAGGTGGCTGGATCCCGGCAAGGCTCCTCTGCGATCACCTCCACGTCAAGAAGCTCTACGCTGTTAAGACAGAGCATTGGGGGATCACAGCTAACCAGAATGGAAAAGCCCTCCTCACTCAAGAACTCAATGCAAACATCGATAATGAGAATGTTCTCATTGTTGACGATATCACTGATACAGGGGAAAGTTTGAAACTTGCGATCGGACATGTAGAGGAGCTGAACCCGAAGGAGATCCAAACCGCAACCCTTTTACACATAACGCGTTCCAAAATTGAGCCAAATTTTTACTCAGTAAAGGTTCCTGAGGATCAATGGACTTGGTTCATATTTCCATGGAACCTTCACGAGGACTTACGGACCCTGCTTCCAAAGACTCTCGGGGATGGAAAGACTGAAGATGAGATACAGGCTGCTTTTCTTGATCAATTCGAGATTCAAGTCTCTGAAGATCTTGTCCGTGAGACTCTTAAAGACCTTGAAGCAGAGGGGAAGGTCAAGAGAAAAGGAAGAATTTGGGTCAAGATAGGCTGAAAAATCGTATAGCGGATTCATGTGCAATTATCTATATCTTTGTGGGCATGGATATGGATACTGTGATGCTTGATCGACTTCGAAGAAGTCTAGAATCTTCTCCGGTCGTACGCATGGGCGATTATGATTATTTCATCAGTCCAATTACCGACGGCATCCCTAGCATGGATCCAGTAGTTCTGGACGAAGTGATCGATGCAATTGTCCAGATCGGCGAGTTCGACTGCGATCTTATCACCACACCAGAGGCGATGGGAATACCAATTGCAGTCGGTCTTTCCCAGAGACTTGGAATTCCGTACAACGTGATTAGGAAGAAGAAGTACGGACTACCGGATGAGGTAAGCGTAATTCAGTGCACGGGATACTCCAAAAGGGAACTCTACATTAACGGCGTCAAAAGAGGAGACAGGGTCGTCCTCGTCGACGATGTAATAAGCACTGGTGGAACCCTTTCAGCGATATTGAGGGCCCTCAAAGATCTCGGAGCGATCATCAAGGACGTTATTATCGTGGTTGAAAAAGGGAACGTAAAATCAAAGATTGAAAATGAGTTGGGAATCAAGATCAAGACCCTCGTGAGAGTCGAAATTCGGAATGGTCACGTCGTTGTCCTCACTTGATTAAACGCTTCCTCATCAGCAATATTGCTGCGAAAAAGGTGATCGCCGTTAATAACACTATATATAGCAAACTTATCACATCTGCCAAGCTGAAAAAATTGTAGCTGAGATCCCGGATCAATCTCGTTGAATGTGTCAGCGGGAGCATTTCGGCCATCCATTGGCCCCATTCTGGCAGCACTTTAAGCGGGAAAAAAGTGCCACTAAAAAGGAACATAGGCGTGATTAGCAGAAAGAAAGGGTAATTGAACGAATCGATATTCGGAACGAGCGCAGTGAAGATCATTGCGATCGATGCAAACATAAGACCAGATAAGAAACCAATGAATGGGACAAATAGCATACCAGGAAACCATGCAAGTCCAGCGACCGCAACAACCCCAAGCACAATCGTGGAGTTCAAAAGACTTTTTGTCGCGCCCCAGAGCATTTCTCCAGCAATTACATCTTCGATACTCAATGGCGTAGCGATGATCGCATCGAAAGTCTTCTGGTAATGCATGCGTACATAAGAGCCGTATGTGCATTCAAAAAACGCAGAATACATCGAGGAAATTGCAACGAGACCGGGTGCAAGGAACATCGCATACTCAACAAAAAATCCTTCGTATTCGACCTTTCCGATGAGGATCCCAAAGCCTAATCCCATCGCTACGAGATAGAGAATTGGTTCAAAGAAGGGGGGCAGAAAATTTGTCTTCCACGTTGTGAAAAAGACATCCTTGTTTCTTCTCCAGACCATTAGAGACCGACGACTGATGTTAGACAGAACACTCAATCTCTCAGCCCCCTGCCCGTGAGTTTCAAAAAAACATCCTCTAGAGTTGACCTCCTAATTGCTGCATGCTGCAATGAGAACCTCCCGTTGATTTCATTAAGAAGCTGTTGTGGATTCTCAGTATAAACATAGATTCGATCTGAGCCTTTTTCAGTGAAAAGATCTCTAACTCTGAGATAACTCTCAACTTCTGGCGCAGGATCGACAATCTCAAGAACGCTTTGACCAGAGTGTTGCTCAATGAGTTCCTGGGGGTTGCCCTCCACGAGGATCTTTCCCCGATCCATGATGACAAGCCTGTCGCATAAACGTTCGGCTTCATCCATATAGTGCGTCGTCATGATAACAGTAACACCAGATTTCCTCAGTTCCCTGATCTTATCCCAGATGAGGTGCCTTGCCTGCGGATCAAGACCCGTTGTTGGTTCATCCAAAATGAGAATTTTAGGGTCGTTTATGAGAGCTCTCGCAATGATGAGCCGCCTTTTCATCCCCCCAGAAAGCTCAGGTATCTCCACGTCAGCCTTTTCTTTCAATTGCATGAATTCCAGAAGTTCCATCGCCTTTCTCTCAGCAATTCTTTTTTCGATCCCGAAATAGCGAGCGTAGACCGTTAGATTTTTCAATACTGTAAAATCAGGGTCAAGATTATTTTCTTGGGGGGCGACCCCGATGAGACCCTTTATTTCCCTTGGATTCTTCTCGACATCCAACCCCAATACAAACAGTTTTCCAGAAGTTATCGGAGACGCACAGTAGATCATCTTCATTACTGTCGTCTTGCCAGCTCCGTTAGGGCCTAGAAAGCCAAAACATTCACCTTCTCTGATCTCGAAGTTGATACTATTCACGGCGGTGAATGAATCATATCTTTTTGTCAAATTTTCAGCTTTGACGACGATTTTCATGCTGCGGGGTAATTGATAGACCATGTTAATTAATCTGTGTTAGTGCAGCCAATAACTGTTGTGGAGTCAACGAGGGGATCGTCCAGAATATAATATAAGAGTAATGCAAGCACCATTACAATCGACGAAAAATCATTTGCTATGTGGAGCTAGAGATTCTTCTTCTGATCCTTTGTTTTACTCTTGCTGGCTCATGCCTAGGGTGCATCAGCGGCCTCACACCAGGAGTTCATATAAATACGCTATGCGCCATCCTTATCACTCTGTACCCATCGATAACTCCGTCCCTGATCGAATCAACGAATAATTTTGACCCCATCACAATATCAATCCTTTTCTCATCAATGATCATATCAGCAGCAACCGTTCATTCATTCCTCGATTTCATTCCTTCCGTCTTCCTTGGTGCTCCAGAAGATTCCGAAGTTCTTTCTGTCCTCCCTGGGCATAGACTGCTGCTGAGCGGAAAGGGCATGGAAGCTGTTGAGTGCGCCGCGAAGGGAAGTTTCATTGGCGCACTTATCGCGATTGTGCTCGCTTTTCCGTTACAGTTATTAATGGGAGCTCCTTTGAAACTCTATGACATCCTCGCGCCCTTCATTCCATTTATTCTAATAGCGATTATGATTCTCTTGATAGCTTCTGAAGAGGAAGATAATCGTATTACTGCAATCATCGATGCGCGCGAAGGTAGCATTGAATTTTCATCCCCAATAGTAATTTTATTGCCACCATTCCCAGCAGAAGGTGAAAAAGTGCGAATCTCTGGACAAATTCAACGAAGATTTCCGAAATCATATGTTGTAATGACGGCTTATGGTCGTTGGAAACTTCGCATCAAAGGGAGCGTTCCTGAAGGTTACGCCACAATCAATGGGATCTGGAGGTTCAAGAGGAGAAGGTTTCATAGGAAAATGATTGCGCTCGCTGTCTTTCTTGGTTCTGGCATACTTGGTTTCATCGTACTGCACGGAAATATGCCTTCGAATCCATTTTTCGTTGGCACTTTTGATAACCTACTGTTTCCATTACTATCGGGTCTTTTCGGGGTGCCATCCCTGATTCTTTCATTGAACAGATCAAGAATCCCGCCACAAGAATCGGGTGCGCATGTGAACATTAAACTCGGCAATGTGTTGAAAGGTACGATTGTCGGCGCTATCGTAGGATGGTGTCCAGGCGTAACTCCGACAACAGGTGCGGTCATTGCAAGTTTTTTTACACCAAAAAAGAAAGTCAATCCAATCGATTCTTCAAAGGATTTTATCACAATGGTTTCTGCTCTCGGAACGTCGGCAACTGTTTTCAATTTAGTTGCCCTCACAACGATAGGTAAGGGCAGGAGTGGAGCAATGCTCGCAGTGAGAGAAATTATAGGACCTCAGGAGATCAATGCGTCGTTAAACCAAATCTCCCCAGTCTTTTCACTCCTGCTATTCTCAATTTTTATCGCTTCGATAGTTGGGTTTACATTGACATTCGTCCTCGGAAAAGGGATCAGCAAGAAACTCGAGAATGTCAATATCGAAAAGATCAATCTTGCCGTGCTCCTTTTGTTGATATTGCTTATTTGCCTTATGACAGGACCCATCGGACTCGTTGTACTCGTCACTGCCACTTGTTTAGGACTCATACCACCATTGGTCGGCGTCAAAAGGGTGCAACTCACTGGCTGCTTGCTTCTCCCTATTGCCCTCTTCTTTGCAGGGTTATGATTCAGAGACCTCCCATGATGTCACACAGACCTCAATTGAAAGCGAGAACTAGAGTCCTTGTACATTTCTTCAAGAGATCGCTACTTTCATTTCACGAACATGATTCGCAATGATTGGTAAGCTTGCGTCATTCCCTCCCGCAGAATTGTATAACCTGATGAGATTTGATCCTTCGACAACGCCATCAGCTCCAGCCATGACCGCAAGAGCCGCCTGATGGGGTCCCGATATCCCAAATCCAAGGACCACTGGAACATGGCTTCTGTCTTTAACCATCTTTAGGAAGGGGAAAACAGTCTCAGGCAATTTCTCCCTTGGACCAGTGACACCGGCTACCGAAACGACATAAACAAATCCCGAGCTGTTCCGAAGTAATCGGTTGATACGCTCGTCGTCGGATGTCGGGGCAATAATCCTGATGATGTCGAGACCGTTTGATCTGGCGACTTCGTCAATTTCTTTAGATTCCTCTAAAGGGAGGTCAACAAAGAGTAGACCGTCAGCGCCCGCCTCCGAGGCAAGTTCACAGAAATGCTCGGTCCCGAATTGGATGATCGGATTAAGATAACTCATAATGATGATCGGCTTATCGTTCTCGTATGCCCTCACTTCGGAAATCAACTCGAACAGATGCCTTATTTGAAACCCATTTGACAAAGAGCGCATCATTGCACCCTGTATGAGGGGTCCATCGGCGATCGGGTCAGAAAAGGGAATGCCAATTTCCAAAATATCTGCTCCGGCCTCAACAAGATTGTAAATCAATTTTCTTGAGAAGTCGATCGAAGGGTCGCCAGCACATATATATGGAATGTATGCAGCGAATCCCTTGCGCCTGAGAAATGCGAAGGTATCCGAGATTCTGCTCACAACTTCCCCTCCATCTCAGCAACTTGTGCTACATCCTTATCTCCTCTGCCCGAAAGATTCACAATAATGATTCCGTCGTTAAAAAGCTCCTTCGTCGAACGCAGCACAAATGCGATTGCATGAGCGCTTTCTAGAGCAGGAATGATTCCCTCTGCTTCAGATAAAATCCGGAATGCTGTGAGAGCATCTTGATCGCGGACCGCGACGTAATTCACCCTACCAATCGATTTGAGATAGGCATGCTCAGGCCCGACGCCAGGATAATCCAACCCCGCTGCAATGGAATGCGTCTCAGAGATCTGCCCCTCTTCGTTCTGCAAAATCATCGTTCGAGCACCATGCAGGACGCCCTCTCTACCAGCCACCAAACTTGCGGCATGCCTGCCCGTTTCGATGCCTTGACCGGCGGCTTCGACCCCATACATTCTAACCTCACTATATGGGAGAAAAGGATGAAAGAGTCCGAGCGCATTACTCCCACCCCCAACGCATGCGACCAGCGCATCTGGCATTTCCCCTTCTAGATCAAGAATCTGCTCCTTTGCTTCCTCCCCTATTACACTTTGAAAATCACGAACGATCGTTGGATATGGGTGTGGACCAACGACGCTTCCTATCAGATAATGTGTATGATCACTTGTCGCAGCGAAATCCCTCATGGCCTCGTTGATGGCATCTTTCAGTGTTCTCGACCCTGACTTCACAACATTGACCTTAGCACCAAGTAGCGACATTCTGAAGCAATTGAGCCTCTGCCTCTCGACATCAGCCTCTCCCATATATATCTCACATTTAATGCCCAAAAGCGCACATGCCGTAGCCGTTGCTACTCCATGCTGGCCTGCTCCTGTCTCTGCAATAATCCTGTCCTTACCCATCCATTTCGCAAGAAGTGCTTGGCCAAGCGCGTTATTAATCTTATGTGACCCCGTATGGGCGAGATCTTCACGTTTCAAAAATATCCTGGCGTCTCCGCATCGCTTCGAAAGCCGTTCTGCGAAGTACAGCGGAGTAGGCCTTCCAGCATAATTGTGAAGAAGATCGTTAAGTTCCTCTCTAAATGTATTGTCATTTTTTAATCTGTTGTATTCCCTTTCTAGGTCCATTAGTGCCCCCACGAGTATTTCTGGTACATACATACCGCCAAATCGCCCGAAGTATCGGTGATTGATCAAGATCTACACCTCCTGATGAATTCTGAAACTAATTGTGGATCCTTCTTGCCGATACTCCTCTCTACGCCAGATGATACATCGACACCATACGGTTTCAAAGATTTCACGAGTTGCAAATTGTCAAGATTCAGTCCGCCAGCTATGATTGCCCTGCGACAACTGTCGACAGGAATGCGTCCGTAATCATGAGATAGTCCAGATCCAGGGACAGGTCCATCAAATAATAACGCATCGGCGATGTCGGAGAACTCTTGGATCTCATTTTGCAGTGGTTTCACTGCCCTAATTACGGGAATCCCGCATGCTTTTATTCTCTCTATTTCGGATCTATTGAAAGTATATAATTGAATGACATCGACGCCTGCCTCTTCCACCATCTTCACAGCCATATCAACACTCGTGGGGGAGCAGACAAGAACTGTTTTTGTAAAAGGTCCGATCGTAGATGTGATGTCACGGATTTTTTTAAGGGGCAGACTCCGCACCTTCGAAGGATAATGAACGAAACCAAGGGCATCCGGATCGAATGATTCGCACATCCAGGCGTCTTCAGCATTCGTGATGCCGCAGATCTTGACCTTCATTTCTTCGTCCTCCTTGCCGCGGCAACGATCTCAGAGATACTATCCGCAGGTTTTTCAGCTGTCAAAAAAGATGAACCAATTAATGCAGCATCGAATCCTTTCAACGCCTCGAGATCCTCCGCCTTTGCTATCCCACTTTCAGCAATTAGAAGCTTGTCGCCAGTGATCATCTTTTTCACTTGTGGCAATATAGATAAGTCGGTTTTCAACGACTGGAGATTTCTAGAATTAATGCCAATGAGGTCAATGTTGTCATAATTCGAACATGAGAGGATTTTCTCAACATCCCCTACGTCGTGGACTTCAACTATTGGTTCAAGACCGAATCGGATGCATTCTTGAACAAGTGCTTCAATCCTGTCACATTTGAGGGCTTTCGAAATAATAAGTATGGAATCAGCCCCGAGTTCCGCTGCGAGCCTGATTTGTTGCTCTGATACGATGAAATCCTTAAAGAGCATCGGAATATCTATCTTATTTCGGAAAAATGAGAAAAGGTTTGCACTGCCGAGAAAGAAATCTTCTTCGACGATGACAGACATACCTTCAAGTCCATACCTCCCATACAGTTCAGCGATTAGGGACGGTTCTGGCGGGATGTATAAATCCTTGGACGAAGGGATGCGATTTTTATACTCCCCTAGAATTGCGAGACCTTCCGCACTGAGAATTGCGTCAGACAATTTTTTGCATGCATGTCGATGGAAGCGGGACTGTGTATGCACATTCAATTTTCCTTCGGACAATAGGCGGAGTATTTTTGTCAGAATAATGACAGTCAGCGCACCTGGCGATCTAAAAAGATTGTCGTCGAGTCCACCTAGCAACCTAGCACCCTGTTCCGACATCATGATCTCTTTTGTCAATTCCGTAGTCAGATCCTTGCACCTCTGCACGAGTGACTCGGGGCACAAGAGAGTTTTTCTGAGTGCAGTAGTATTCATCGTTCGTTGGCGTTCAGCTTCAAGCCTATTTACGATTGAATGAAAACCCTTGAGCTTCGAATATGCCTTGCCACTTTTTATCGCTTCACGAGCGATTTTGATACCCTCCTCGATATTTTCGGCCATGTTGGCTACATAAAGAGCGGCGCCAGCATTGATCAGGACTATATCCAATTTAGGACCGGGCTTTCCGCGCAAAACAGATAACGCGATCCTAGCATTATCGAATGGATCTCCACCCCTAATTTCGTCAGGCTCAGCTAGGTCGATTCCAAACTCAACTGGTGAAATATTGTAACTGTAAATCTTATTCTCTTTCAGCTCGACCACTGTTGTTTCGCCTGTATTTGTAATTTCGTCTAGACCATTTCCATGGACAACAAGTGCATGCTGCAGCCCGAGTGATAGGAGGATGTTTGCCACCGTCTGCGCTATTGATGACCTGTAAACTCCTATGAGTCGATATGGCGGATTTGCAGGATTGGCCAGAGGTCCAAGGACATTAAAGAGTGTTGGAATTCCGATTTCTTTCCGTGTAGCGTTGACATCTTTCATCAACATGTGAAAGGTAGGGGCAAAGAGAAACCCCAAATTAGTCTCAGTAAGACACTTTTCGACGTAAGGGGGATCGAGATCGAAAGGAATGCCCATTGCACGAAGCAGGTCTGCCGATCCACATTTACTAGATACTGAGCGATTCCCGTGCTTGGCGACCGGCGTGCCAGCTGCAGATACAACAAAGGAAGCAACTGTACTCACGTTGAATGTACCAGAATTGTCACCTCCCGTTCCGCAGATATCAATGGCGCCAGGCGGAGATGGAATACGGACGGCTTTATCGAGCATTTCTGTGATAAAACCGAGCAGTTCATGCTCTCTTACTCCCTTCATCTTCATCGCTGTTAGGAATGCAGCGATTTGGCTTGGTGTGGCTTCACCGAGCATCATTTCACGCATCACCGTTCGGGCCGCTGTGTAAGTGAGATCATATCCCTCAACAACATGTCTTATCGCTTCGCGAATCATTTCCTACACATCCTCAGAAAGTTTGAAAGGATCTTTTTTCCATGGGCAGTCAAGACAGACTCTGGATGAAACTGCAATCCATAGACTGGCTGATTCTCGACTCCAATGGCCATGATTTCCTTTTTCTCGCTTTCTGCAAGGATTTTCAAAGAAGGCGGGAGGCTAACGCGTTCAACTATTAGCGAATGGTATCGAACGGCTAGGAATTCTGATGGCACGCCATCAAAAATAGGATCAGAGAAGTGTAGAACGCGCTCAATCTTTCCATGTACCGTACGCTCTGCTCTTACAATATTTCCACCGCGGACATAGGCAATAACCTGATGACCTAAACAGACTCCAAGAATCGGCATACCAAATCCATTGTTAGCTGCGATGTCCAGACTTCCCTTTGCATCCTTGGGATGTCCAGGACCCGGAGAAATAACGAATCCGTCACACTTACGGGAGAACTGCTGAAGATCTGGTGAGTCGTTTCTGAGCACATGGACGGTTGCACCGAGCTCACCAAGATACTGCGCTATGTTATATACAAAAGAATCATAATTATCGATAATGAGAATCTCAGTCAACAGGAACCCTCCTTAGAAATAGATTTAATGGCTTCGAGCATCGCCCTCATTTTATGCTCCGTTTCATTGAATTCATTCATTGGCACGGAATCCGCAACAATTCCTGCTCCCGCCTGAATCCTCGCTTTCCCAGCAGCAACTGTAATCGATCTGATCGTTATGGCAAAATCCATATTTCCTGTAAAATCAAAATAGCCAACAGCACCCGCATAGGGTCCCCTTGGATCCTTTTCTAGCTCCGAAATGATTTCCATAGCACGTATTTTTGGTGCTCCAGAAACCGTACCCGCGGGGAAACAACTGCGCAACGCATCAAAGGCGTCGCAATCATCGCGCAATTCCCCTTCAACATTCGAAACGATGTGTTGCACGTGCGAATATTTCTCAACGGCCATTAGCTCGGTGACTTTCACTGTACCAAACTTTGAAACCCTTCCAAGATCATTCCTTGAAAGATCCACGAGCATGAGATGCTCTGCTCTCTCCTTCTCATCGAGGAGCATCTCGATTTTTAATTTCTCGTCCTCCTCCTTATCTTTATCCCTTCTTCTCGTGCCTGCCAGTGGCCTTGTCACAAGTCTCCTTCCCTCCAACCTCACGAGCATTTCGGGCGAGGAGCCGAGAAGCTTGACATCATTAAAATCAAGAAAGAACAGATATGGTGACGGATTGATCTGGCGCAACGCGATATACATCGCAAGAGGGTCACCCTCCACAGAAAACTCATATCTCCGTGAGAGAACAGCTTGAAATATGTCGCCGTCCAGAATGAACTCCTTCGCCTGTTCTACGATACGCTCGTAATGATCCCTATCAATATTCATGGAAGGATCCCCGATGCGGATAGATGGCTTATTTTTATGATCGGTTCCTTGGAGAGATTTCTGAAGATCGCGCAAATTTCCATGAGTGATGAGAAAAGTCCGATTGTTGAGATGATCGATGCATACGAGATGATTCGGTAGTACAAAGTAGCTCTCTGGTAAATTATCGATTTTTTTGTCCAAGTTATTGACAGTCTCTAGAAATCTCACCATCTCATATCCAAGATAACCCACGATGCCGCCAGAGAAGGGTGCGAGTTCAGAAGCCCCGCAGTCAAATGAATAGAAGTATTCCCTTAATTCGAGGAAGGGGTTCTCGACATCAAGAATCTCGCCATCAACCTCTACCGTACGGCTTCTTGACTTAAAGACGGACAACGGATCAGCACCGATGAAGGAATACCGAGCGGTTCTATTCGTTCCCTCAACGGATTCAAGTAAAAAACATTCGCCCGGAAATTTTTCTCGCATAGATGAGAAAATCGATACGGGGTCTGCAATCGGCCCCTCGCGCAACGCTATGCTCACTTTCAACGGTTTTTTCGACCGGAATTGTGAAAGCTCCTTAGATTTCCTTCTTCTGTTTCCAAAGAAAATCCCTCTTTTGCTTCATGGATGATGATGAACATCAATGTAATATTTATAACTTTATTGTACATAAAGATACTATGATATGAACCCTAAAGAACAGACGCAATGGATCTAAAGAGAATTGAACTGATTACTCAGCATGATCAAGCAGTGATAAACAAGACCCTAGTTTCCTATGATTCGGACAATCTCCCGTGGTGTTCCGAAATTTGGAACAAAAAGAAATACAAGATGCGAAGAATAATTGCCACCTAGATGATCAAGTGAATGAGATTAATATCAAAATAAAGAATGGCATCGAAATCTATTCTGATGGGCAGTATTACTTTGATCCCACGAGACTAGGACCATCTGGGATTTATTGCATTTCACATGCACACGTCGACCATTTGCCTAAAGAAATCCGCTGCCCAACTGCAATATGCACACATTTAACTGCTAACATAGCGAAGAAGAGGTTGGGGAGGGAAATCATGCCAGTTACCTGCCCTCAAATCAGGATTCTCAACTCAGGTCACGTGCCTGGTGCCTCGATGTTCCTCCTTGAGAACAAACATAGGATCCTCTACACAGGCGATTTCAACACTCGAACGAGATTCGGTCTCAATGGGGCTACTCCGGTTCAGACAGACGCGATGGTCGTGGAGTCAACATACGGCGATCCGCGATTCATTTTTCCAAAAACAGAAGAGGTCGTGGGCGAGATAAGAGATTGGACTGAAGATTCGATCAGACGCGGGTTTTCAGTCATCTTCTTTGCGCAACCACTTGGAAAGGCGCAAGAGTTGATATCGATACTTTCAGATCAACAGATATATGTCCACAATACAATTAGCGATTTGACGCATTTTGTACTTGATACACCAGTCCATTATTCAAGACTATCAAACGTTCCACCTTCAAGACCATCAATCCAGATTTATCCTATGAGGTATTTCGATTCGACCTTTATGGGACATCGACAGGTTGATCAATTAAAGACAGCAGTTGTTACTGGAATGGCGGTAGACAAGGCGTTCAGGAAAAGCATCAAGGTCGATGAGGCGTTCCCGCTATCAGATCATGCAGACTTCGAAGAACTAATCGATTTTATCAACAGGTGCAACCCTTGTATTGTTTTAACGCATCACGGGAGATCGAGAAGATTTTCAAAAGCGATCAAGAGGATTCTCGATATTGATTCGAGACCATTAATCAGAAATCAGACAACTGTGAATGATTTCTTGTGATTACCACATTTTTGGGTATGTGCCAGGTTTCATAAATACTCGCGTGGTCTTAGCGGCAATGCCCTCTTTCGCGATGACGGCCCTTTCTGCACTCATCTCAGCAGTCCCGAGAGCAACACCTTCACCTTTTTCCGTCATAATTGCGACTGTACTTCCCTTCACAATATCGGCATCGAGACGCGCAATGCCAACGACTGCAAGGTCTGCACCGTGACAGATCGCATCGACTGCGCTATCCTTGATAATAATCTTCGGAAGAGGTTCAAGGAGCTTCTCAAATGGCATGAGAATTTTCTTTAGTAGTGAATCATCATTTTCCTCCTTCCAGAATACGATGGCGTCCTTGACGTCTTGAAGTTTATAAGAGTCTTCTTCCCTCATATTCCCCGAGCGTACGCGTCTCAGCTCTTCCATATGCGCTCCTGTTCCAAGGGCTTCGCCGACGTCGTAACAAAGCGTCCTAATGTAGGTCCCAGCGTCGCATGAAACTCTAAAAAGGACCTCTCTCCCTCTGATCTCTATGATTTTGATATCATGAATTCTTCTGACCCGCATTTGCCTCTTTACTGCAGATCGCACCGGAGGGGTCTGGAAGATCTCGCCTACAAAACCTAAAAGAATCTTTCGAATATCTTCTTCCTGTTTATCCCTATGCAACCTCATCAAACAAATGTATTCCTTATCGGATTTCAGTGTCAGATCGATCGCTCGGATTGCCTTCCCCGTAGCGATCGGGAGTACCCCACTGACATTGGGATCAAGGGTACCACCATGAGCGACCTTTTTAATCCCTAAAATATCTCTGACCCAGGCAGTGACCTGATGAGACGTTGGCCCTGCCGGCTTATCAAGGTTGATTACACCAGCTTCCAAGAGTTCCTGCACAGATCGGGTCGATGGAGGCTTTCCCCATTTCTTGCTAACGAATGATTCTTCTCTTACGAGCATTCTGCCCAACCTCTCGCCTCCAGCGCCTTAACAATCTTCAAAACCACTTCTTCGGGTGAGAGACGTGTCGTGTCAATAACAAGGTCATAGAAGCTCCTATCTGCGGGATCAAACCCGTAATACCTCTCATACCTCATCGCCTCGCATCGTTCCCTTTCGACGATTTTTTCTCTCGCAGTATCGATGTCAATTCCATCTCGCACCGATGCCCTTTTCGATCTTTCAGCGAGTTCTGCATCAAGGTAAATTTTGAAAGCGTCAATTCCATTTTTATTAAGAAGATACCCGGTCAGTCGCCCCTCAAGAATAATACTATCATTTTCCCGCGCGATCCGCAGCATTTGTTCATCGAGCATTCGATCAAATTTGGGGTCTTTTTCCGCCAGTTTACCAAATTCCTCAAGAGTCAAACCCTGTTCTTCAGCCATATTTCTAAAGAGAGCACCAGAAACGACGTATTTCATTCCGAGCTTCTCTGAAAGGAGCTTGCATACCGTTGTTTTACCTGATCCTGGGGGGCCGCTGATCGTGATTCTCATTTTGCATCGGCCTTCATCTGTTTCAGGCGCTTACTGAAAGAGAAATACCTGAGTATTCTTGCAAGCACCTGACCGAATGGCAAGCTAACGAGCGAATACAAAAGTATCCAGCCTGGCAAGACATAAACGGCATTCATGTCTGCATTGGAAGACCACGGGACTGCGAAATGGGCGCTGTTAATATTGCCCATAAAGACGGACAACCATGAAAAAATTGGAACGACAACGGCCATCGTAATTGGAAGGAGTTTTATTTGGGACGATGAGACTTCCATTGATTTCTGAAGTATTTTTGGCTGCTGTTCTGTGAGTTTTTTGATCTTATATGTATTGTTCTCCATACGCGCTTGTCTGAATTCCTTGTTAAAAGCCGCGACGATCTTCTGGCTCTTCACCTGCTCGACGTAATCGACCATGAAATGCCTTATGATAATTGTAAGACCAGTCATAATTATGCCAGCAAGAAAGAGCGTAACAACAGGATATCTACCACCAAACCCGATAACGGGCTCAAGCCCGTAGCCAATAATCTGTCCAAGACCGTTTCTTAGATTTGGATCGAATAGAATAAAGAGGGCTAATACAAAGACAAGTATTGTAGTGATCCTCGGCATACTACTCTGAGCTCGGGGGGGATTTGGCAACCTTATTCACCTCCGAAGAACTGCCTCAATACGGGGTGCATCTCCATCATCTGCTCTCTGCCGATAGCTTCGTAGAACTGTATCAAGATTCCTACTGCGAGGAGGACACCGGTACCACTTGCGTTGCCAACTGTTCCAATGAGATCCGCGATTGCAGCCAGTGCCCCGACAAGCGCACCGCTGATAATCGTGACCACTGGAATATATCTTTCAAGCACGCGCCGGAGCACTCTTGGATCCCTTCTGAATCCTGGAATCTGCAGGCCAGATGACTCAATTTGTCTCGCAACGGCCTCGGGCCCCATGTTCGTTGTCTCGATCCAGAACTTCGCGAAGATAATCGAGCCTATGACCATTACGCCAAGATAAACGACAACGTGCAGAGCTATTTGCAAGCTATCGTGCCCTGCAGCCAAATGTCCATACCTATCAGGACTCAAGATCGGCAGCAACCAGTCTCCAAGCCCCCTTGGCGTCGAAAGATACCACGCAAGTCCTCCCGCTGGATGCGTACTTCCAGGTTCATAATACCCTATCCACCACTGCCCTCCGATAAGAGGAAGATCTCTGAATGTTGGGTTGTTCCACAGGAGCATTGAAAACATGCTGACGTTTGCAAGGAGGGCTGCCATAAGGATCACTGGAATGTTTGATGCGTAGATAAGCTTGATCGGATAACGGCCCCTCGCACCTCGTGCAGCTCCGTGAGCAAGAGGAAGTTCAATACGCGTCGATTCAACATAAGCCACAAAAAGGAATATCGCGATTGTGCCGATCAGGGCAACCATAGGATTAGGATTCTGCAAGAGGATTCTTTCGTATCCACCGCCTGCGAGCCCCGCGGCTGAGGTATTCTGGAGAATATAGATCGTCTTTGGGATCGTGCCCGCAGGCGGATTATCGATACTTATCGGCAGATTTGGGTCTACCGGTTGCCAGTTGACTGTACCGGTGAAGATCGCTTCCGCAACGCCCGCAGCGATGAAAAGAGAGACCCCACTACCAATTCCCCATTTCGAGACGACTTCATCCATAAGGAAGACAAGATAAGATCCGATGAAAAGCTGAAGGACGATGACGAACCTCGCGAAATTGAGACCACTCAGTACTCCATCACTTCCAAAGACCCCCTCCAGATTATGGACAAATGTCTCCGAAGGGACAAGATACCCGAAAACCTGCGGTACTGCCTCAACAACGATCATGATCAAAACGAGGAATTTCTGCGTGCTTTGATAGACCGCCTTGTCCTCGTCGTTTTTGAGATCGAGTTTAATGATCTTCGCTCCGACAAAAAGCTGCATGATAATCGAGCCAGTCACAATTGGTCCGATACCAAGGTGCATCAGTGAACCTTGCGCACCAGCGAGTATTGCTCTGTACTGGGCAAACAGGTCAATTGTTTGAGCTTGATCTAGGCCATAGATATAGACATTTGTCATGATGAAGTAAAAAACAAGGATGATGATGACCCACATCATCTTCGTTCTGAAATGGACATGGCCTTCGGGTCGAGCAACAGCAGGCAATCTATCGGTGAGGGGTTTCAACTTATACAGCCTGCTCTTTTCCCCTTCAGCCATGTTCATCCCAGAGCATCGCTACGGTTGAACTATAGAGCCGCCTGCGGCTTCAATCTTCTCCCGTGCAAGTTCAGAACAATCGGCAACGATAACATCAATTGGCTCGATGATTTTCCCTGAACCAAGGAGCTTATCAACGCCCATTTTTGCCAAGTTGACCGTGACCCTCCCATCTTTTCTCTCAGCAAATCCATCCGCGATCAACCTGTTTATATTCTCTTGGATCTCGCCGACATTCATCGCAATTTTCGCTGCCACAACGCTCTGAGGCCTCTTGAAGCCATGCCGGCCGAAGTGATCTGGGTCGTATTTCAACATATACATGACTTTATGTTTGTGAAGGCCTGCATTGCCTCGACCGCCCTGAAGGCCTGCACCACGCCCCGCCTTCTTGCCGCGTCCGTGCGTGCGGCTTCCCCTGAATTTCTTTGTTCTGCTTGGCATTGAACATCACCTAGAGCATTCTCTCAATCAATTCGTTGATCTTCTCTCCGCGGTATCCAAGAGCACCCCCGTTCGCGAATGACCTCTTATTGCCACCGTATCCTTTTCGCGGGGGATTGAGCCTAAAGACAGGTTTTACATCAATAAGGTCTGAATATTTCACCTCGTCTTTAGCCACACTTTTCGCAAAAGAGATGATCGATGTAAATTTCGAATGATTCTGGATATAGAGATCGTCGATCGGTTTGTCCCCTTTGAGACGTCCCCTGAATTTTATCATCCTCGCAAGAGTTTCACTACTCACTTCACCCCATGTGATGTAGTCCTTCGCTTTCTGCAGCATTCCCTTAATGCTATCTGTCTCTGGCACGACAACGCAGTGATTAGGGCGAGTAAGATTTAGCATCCGCATTGTATCCTCAATTTCCTTTTTCACACCGGCGTGTCCACGTACTCTGATCACAGCGTAGGCCACCACATCATCCCTCCTGCTCTGTTATTTCTTTTTGTTGATCCACGTTTGCATCATGCTCTGGAAAATGAACCATAACGCGGCCGCTCATGATCTTTAAGCGTTTCTCTTGCTCCTCAGTAATCCTCAGGACGGACGTTTTCATTAAGGCATCGAATGTCGCTAGGGCATAATTGACAGTCGTCTTGGTATGGCCACGCGCAAATCCCCATGCGTCCTTGATACCGGCAAGTTGCAGAATGATTTTTGCGACATCTCCTACCGCCAGCGAAACGCCCCTCGGGGCGGGCTTGAAAGTTACCTCGACAGACCCTGCCTTACCGACAACCATGAAGGGTAAGGAATGAGGCGTGCCACAACCGCACTCCCAAGATCCGCATCCTCTCTTTATCTCGATAATATTCAGTTTTGCATTGTCAATTGCTTTACGAATCGCAGGACCGACTTCTTTTCCCTTTGCCCTGCCAACACCCACGAAACCATCACCGTTACCGACTGCGACGGTAATCGCGAATTTCACCCTTCTGCCCGAGTCGGTCATACGCTGAACCATATTGACGTCGATGACCTCATCTTTAAGGTCTGGAAGGAGGACGTCAACAATCTCAGGTTCACGAAGTGGGAGCTTCGTCGCTAGCGCATCACTCATCGATGTAATCTCACCGTTCCTGACCATCTTGCCTAGTTTTGTCTTCGGAGTCCATTCCATTTACTCCACCTCCATTTTCCTTTTTATATCTTCGACGAGTTTCTCGACGTCCTCTCCGATGTGCTGACCTTTGATTCTCTCCTCCGAAGGAAGAACCTCTTCACCATGTGGAACTTCAATACCTGCATCGAGAATTCCTTTTAACGCAGCAAAACATGAGGCACCCCTCGCCGGATCCCGCAAACCGATATCTAGAACCGCCCGATCAATGCCTTTCTTTTTTGCTCTCAAAGCAGCGAGGTATCCTGTCAAATAAGCTGCAGGCGTATTTCCGGTTGAGAGATTCCAGCCAAGCTTAATCAGTTCCTTCGAGTGGGCTTGCGCGGTCACTCGATCGCCAACTGGATCGAATTCAATGAACTGCACGCTTGCATTCCTCAACGAAATCCTGACGACGGCCCTCGGAACGCCTGCTCTCAGCAATTTTGCCCTTTGTCGATAGTCTGTTCTACCTTCGCGCCTTCGTCGGAATGGTACCTTGTATCGGGGTCCGTGAGCCATCAGTTGCCCTCCTTAAGATGTCCTTCCATTTTGAGGTGAGTGATCAAATGAGTCTTGCTCTTAAACATTCCGCCTTTGGCCTTCATATAGAACTCCCTGTAAACAGCTTTGCTGATCTTGCCTTCATCCCTCAACTCCCTGAGGGTTCTCCTTATCGATCTGATGATCTGAATCCAATGCTTTTTTTCAGGCGTTCTCGCACCTGCGGCACCCTTTCTACTGCCTGGACCTCTTCGTCTTCCTTTTTCTTTTTGGGCAGCTCGATACCTAGCTCTTGCTCGTGAAATTCCTCTCTTCGGAAGAGCCACGATTGCTCCAGAATCAATTGCAGTTCGGATATCGGCGCGGGTGATCGCGTCAGCGATATCCTCAATCCGATTCGGATCAATCCAGACCCTGTTGATACCACATCCGAGGATCTCTGCCGCAATCCGTCTCTGATTTCTAAGGTTCATATTATCCCGTCCTATTGAGAATCCTGATTCCAAGCTGATCTGCCTTGCTTTCGATTTCCATTCGCTTCTTATACCCAACCGTGCTACCGATCCTTACCGCCTGTCGCTTTGGGTCGATTCCCTCAAGCTGTGAGGGGTTGTAAACCATAACTTCTTCAAAGCCAGATGGATGTAATCCGCGTACTTTTTTCGGGCCGCGGTACCCAATTGACACGACAGGAGACCTATATTTATAATGCCGTCGCATTTTACTATGAAGTCCGCGGGGCTTTCTCCATTTCTCACCGAGTCTCTTATACCTGAACCATTCCTGCCTAAGGAACGTAGGCCTCCTCTCCGAGATCTTGCGCCTTAGTGCGAGCAATTTTGCGATTGTTGGGTCGAGGACGGGTTTTGCCTTGACAAGATAACCACCCTTTTCGACAATCGCCGCTTCTCCAGCCGAAATTTCCTCTTCTTCTATGATGACCTCTTCTGCCTCACTCTCTTGCGGGGCACCCTTATCCTTCTCGACCCCTATTTCTCCTGCCTCCTCGACGGACGCTTTTTCTGGCACCCCTTCCTCTTCCTTTGGTTCAGGCACTGACTCCTCAATAATCCCTCGTTCTTCAATGATCTCGATCCAATGCTCGGCGATCTTAGGACCGACGCCTTTTAGGCGGTCAATGATCTCCTTCTTTCGTGCCTCGTCATATAATGCATCAAGGAGGTCCGAGAGGGTATTGATTCCCATCGCTTCAAGTTCTTCCTTGTATTCATCTTTGTAATATGGCAATTCTGAAATTTCCCTGATTTCTCCTCCGTGCTTGCTCATTGACTTATCCTCCTTGCTTTTTCAACTATGTAAATGCCATCTTGAAAGACCCTTGAATCATATCCTTTGATGATCGTAGCCCGTTCGATATTTGCAGCTGTCTGGGAAACTGCTTCGATATCGATTCCTGTCAATATGACTTCATTGCCTTTAACCGCGACCTTAGTATCACCAAGAATATTCGCTTTGCGGGGCGTCCTCTCGCCGAGGAAATTCTCAATGACGAACTTATCGCCTTTTACATATGCCTTAATTGGAAAGTGCGAATACACGATCTTCATCCTGTATTCAAATCCATGCATCACGCCTTCAATCATGTTCTTGATATGTGCCGCAAAAGTTCCGACGAGAGCTCGCTCCTTTTTGCGCGGGAGCTCGCAACGTACGACGATCTCACTGTTTAATTTGATGATCTGAACTCGCGGATGAGCTAATCTCCTACTGAGCTTTCCTTTTGGACCTGAGACCGTCACATTTCCATCAGAGAGCTCAACAGTAACCCCGCCAGGAATGCTGACGACTTCTTCGATTATACCAGTGACTACCATATCCTCATCCTCAGTAGACAAAAGCGAGGAGTTTTCCTCCAATGCCCAACTCTTTCGCTTTCACATGACTAACAACGCCCTTTGTGGTCGTTAGAATGAGAACGCCAAAGTCTTGGGCAGGTAGATACCTCGCTTCGAATTTCTCCAGATCATTCTTTTTCACCGAGTATCTCGGCTTAATTACGCCACAATTATTGATTCTACCGTGCAACTTCACTCTGAATATTCCGGCCTTTCCATCTTCGATGAATTCAAATTGATTGATGTAACCTGACTCTTGCATGACCTTAAGCACTCTGCCTATGAGCTTGGAGGACGGTCTAATCACACATTCCCGCTTGCCCACGAGTGCTGCATTCTTTATCGTTGCCATTGCATCATTAAGCGGATCATTCTGCATAACTTCACCACCTCATGAGTATTTCTTAAATCCAATGTGAGGCGCTATTTCGCGGAAACATTGACGGCAAAGATGCATACCGTAACGGCGGATGATCCCACGCTTCCTGCCACATCGCAGGCATCCCTTCTTCCTGCCAAATTCCTTCTTTGGTTTCAATAGACCACCTCCACCCCGAAACGCTCCTTCAATAGCTCCAATGCCTCTTCTCTTGTCAAACGATGTGATTTAGGGAGCCTCCTGGGCATCACACGCCTCGTTGATACTCTGTATCCTGGCCGTTTGACTGAGACGCAAATGTCCATCCCAAAAATTCCAATTTCGGGATCATATTTCATTCCTTCAAAGTCAGTGTAGTCGGAAATGCCAAACGAGAAATTACCCTCAGGATCAAAAGAATAAATGGCAATTTTGTTTTCCCTGATCCACAGCGCCCTCTTAAGGAAGTCTTCAGCTTTTTCGCCTCTCAATGTCACCTTGCACCCAATTGGCATACCTTTTCTCACGCCCAAATCCCTGTTTGTCACCTTTGCAGTCGTGACTTTTGGCTTTTGACCAGTCAGCATCTCAAGAACTTTTTGAGCCTTCACAAGCCGCTCTCCAGCCTCTCCGACTCCGATGTTGACGACGACCTTCTCAATTCTAGGCTTCCTCATGACTTCACTCATAGCACACTCGCCTCCGGAAGGTCTATTTCAGGAACTTTCGTGCCGATGACGAAGACGTTATCTTTTACCGTTGAGGTCCCGTCCTTGAACTTAACGATATTCGGGGACGGGCTACGAGTTTCTATATAATCCTCAATGACTGCAACTTCGCCCACGTGATTTCCACCAATGATGTACGCGAGGTTTCCTCTATCTAACCTATAAACATCGAGGATTTTTTGGGATGGAACCTCGACTTTCAAAACATCACCAGTCTTGTAGTCATCTTTCTCAACCAGAATGTTGCGACCGTCATGGAGGCAAAGTTGCGTTTTTCCCCCTCTGGCGGTCACCTTGTTCTCAATCCTACAGAGTTTCCATTTTTCCTTGCCCTCGCGAATTTTGACTAGCTCGAATTTTCCCTTCGAGTTCAGAAGCATCCTGTAGTGTTGGCTGATACGTGGAATTGATATCACATCCATGAGGCCAACAGGGAACTTTCGGTTCCTAACGGGCCTTCCATCCACTAGAATTTCACCATTTGCCAATATGAGTCTCGCTTCATGCGCTGTATCGGAAAGACCCAACATATCTCTAACGATGACCAGAAGCGGAATGCTCATTTCTTTTGGATGAGGACCCGGCGAAGGCTTTGTGATCCAGTGCCAAATCTTCCTCGGCACCGGCCAGCTTCGTGGTGCTGTCAGTCGTTTCATGTCCCTGCTCATGAGGAGCCCTCCTGAACGCCAATGAGTTTGTTCTTTCGCCACGGATCACTGAGATCAAGTTTGGTGATAACCACATTTGATGCGTGAATGGGCCGAGGCGCTTGCGACCCATCGGCTTTATTTATCGTGACGCCCTCGATGATGACCCTCCCTGTTTTGGTATCGACGCGCACAACTTTTCCCTCCGTTCCCACGATCTCCTCATCTCCACGGACTATGAGAACGGTGTCTCCCTTGATCACTGGGAGTGATCTACGCTTGTATTCCTTCATCAATGATTCACTGAGATGCGATGAAATCATCTTTCTCCTCTTGACATTGTGTGCGTTGTAAATCGCCTTTCTCTGCTTCCTGGCCTTGCTGCTCTTGATCATCCCATATCACCTCAAACGATCATCGAAGCCACAGCAGCGATCCTCGGCCATCTCTCTGCCGCTTCTCTCGCCACTGGCCCTTTAATATCCGTTCCTTTTGTCTCACCTGTCTCAGTGGTGATGACAGCCGCATTATCTTCAAACGATACCATTGTCCCATCGGGTCTCCTATAGGGACGCCTCTGTCTTACGACGACAGCATGGAGTACTTGTCGTCTCATCTCTGGTGTTCCCTTCTTGACAGATACAATAACAATATCGCCAATGCCCGCCCTCGGATATCTCCGGCTGACACCGTGGTATCCTGGGACAGCTATCACTGACACAACTTTAGCACCGGTGTTATCAATGACATCCAACTCGCTTCCTGTCTGGATACCCCTTGTCTGTCTGCCTGCAATGCCCTTCAAGTCTTTCACCTCTTTTCAATAATCACAAATGAAACCGTCTTGCTCAGTGGCCTGCATTCCATGATTCTGACTTTATCACCAACTTTCACACCCAAACACGGAGGACAATGAGCAGAGATCCGACTTGTTCTCTTCTCGTATCTTTCATACTTCTTGATATAGCGCAAATAATTTCTTTCGACCACTGCGGTCTTGTCCATCTTTGTTGAAACTACGACACCATCAAGTATCTGTCCTCTGACGGAAAGCTTCCCATGGAAAGGGCAATGCACATCATCGCATTTCATTTCTGGAACCTTCACATCGACTCCGATATCCCTTACCTTGTTTTCCATACGCTCACCTGATCTTCTTTATCCGATCTTCTGGTCTGAATTGGATTTCATCGCCACGAACCCTAATTCTTTCATTATTGAAAGTGAACATGAACTCATTCCCAGCCTTTGGGATTATTTTCTCAACGCCGTTCTTCTCAATTCTGATCGTGTTCTTTGTTTCATCAACAATTTTCCCCTTCAAACCAATATATCCTGGATGATTAGATGAAATGACTTCAACTTCTAGACCGATGAATTCACCTCTCATGAAATCCCTCTTTTTCATGTCCGAATCATCTAACCTCTGTCTTAAACCCCATTTCTTCCAGGACCTCTTTCACTTTCTTCTTGTGATCTCCTTGCAACTCAATTTTTCCATCTTTTGTAGTGCCACCAGCCGCACATTTTGTCTTCAATTTTCGGGCCAGATCCTCAAGATCGATATCGTTCGCATCGATACCTTCAATGACTGTCACAGTCTTCCCATACCTTCTACTATCAGTGCTGATCTTGACAGTCTGTTGTTCTCTCGCGATTTCTTCACACATGCACAATTCTTTTGGTAGTCCACAAACCGGGCATATCTCGGCCATTACGTTTCTTCCTCCCTTTGGACGGTAAGAATCCGGGCAATGTTCTTCCTGAGAGCTCGGATCCGACCGGGATTTGCCGGTGCTCCGCCCATCGCAGCCGTACCTCTTTCGTGCATGAGCTCATCTTGCAATTCTTTGAGCTTTGTAAGCCGTTCTTCTTTGCTCATCTGGCGTATTTCCGAAGTTCTCAGAAGTGCCATCCGGTTCTACACCTCCTCCAATTTTTCATCATCTTCATCAATCTCATCATTTGACAATGAAATGTCCTCATTTTGATCATCCTTATCATCTTCGATTTCATCGGTTCCAGCATTGTCTAAGGACTCATCAGTTTCAACGGTCGTTTCATCTTCTTTCTGTTCCTCGTGAGCAATAAGAACGTCAGCAAGTTCTGGCAAGGTCTCAACGGCCTTTTCCGGCGGGAGGATCTCAACCTCATCCGGCAACTTTGCCTGAGGGTCCATTATTTCCACACGAACACCAATGACACCTGGCTTGAGCTTAGCAACAGCAAAGCCAGTCTTCATAAACTTCAACCGCGGCTCACCGCAAAACTTGATGTAGCCTTCCTTAAACTTCTCCGTTCTGTGTCTCTGGCCTGTCAATTTGCCAGAAATAACGACCTGGCATCCCCTCGCTCCTGCGTCCATAATACGCCTCACAGTCGAGTGACCTGCCCTCCGGAAATGCCAACCACGTTCGAGAGCGAATGCAAGTTTTTCTGCCATAATTTGAGCGTTCAAATTCGGATTCTCTGCTTCCTGGACCTCAATTTGCGGATTGTCGAACTTGAATCGTTCCTCAATCGCCTTCGTCAAATTCTTGATCGCTACGCCCCTTCGACCAATGACCATACCCGGCCGCTCAGTTATTAGTGTCACCCTGGTTCCCATCGGGGTTCTCTGCACCTCGACACCGCCGAATCCCGCTCTGTCAACCTCTTTCATCAGGAATTCTTTTAGGAGAACTCTACGGATATTCTCAGTCACAAATTTCCTCTCGCTCGCCATTTACTTCATCTCCTCCAGTATGATCTCAATATTTGTTGTCTGCTGATTCCATTGAGTTGCCCTTCCGTACGCCCTTGGTATATATCCCTTGATGGTTCTTCCGAGATTTGCGGTGATTACCTTAATTCGCATGTTCTCAGGATCGAGCCCCTTGTACTCCGCATTATGCTTCGCCCCTTCAAGGACCTTCAAGATCTCCTTTGCTGCTTTTCGTGGGTAACGACCAGGACCTACCCCTCGTTTATGCGAAACCCCCTTCTTGAAACGCTTCATTGGAACGGGTCGCCTCAGGTCAATGATCTCCTGCAAGATTTGTGAGGCCTCCTCTGTTGTTTTTCCTCTGAGGATATTGCAGATTTCCCTAGCGTGCTTTGGTGAGATAGGAAGTTCCTTTCCGATCGCCCTCGATGTAATATCTGGATCCGCTTCAGCAGTGTACCCGACCATCTCATCACCTACTTAAGTGGCAAGAACTTTGACGATCTCGTCGCACCCACACCAGGTCCGGAGTGTTTTACCGGCTTCCGGGTCATCGCAAACTCTCCCAGATAATGACCGATCATCTCAGGCTTGATTTCTATTTCTTTGAATTCTTTTCCGTTATGCACCGCAACTTTTCGGCCGACAAATTCGGGCAGAATTGGAATATCTCTTCGGTGCGTCCTTACCACCGGATATTTGCCTGATTTCAATTTTTCAATAAACGTCCTCTGCTCCTCGTTAAATCCTCTTATAAGCGTACGTCTGACTCTCGCAGGCATGATTGAAACAATCTCATCAAAGGACATCTTAAGGAGTTCTTCAAGTGTATATCCACGATAAGTGAACTCACGCTTGCGCCTCGCTTGGATTGCGCCCTTTTTCTTTCTTGCCTTCCTCCGAGAGGCTTTCGTTCCCGTCAACTTCTCTTCAACCATATTCGCTCACTTCCTCTCCTTTTTCCTCTTCGGCGACAATCGACCAACCTTCCTACCAGGTGGAGCGTTACGACCCACGGTACTTGGCTTCCCAACATGTTGGTGAGAACCTCCGCCGTGAGGGTGATCAACAGGGTTCATAGCGACGCCGCGAACCTTGAAATACGCTTTACTTTTGGACCTATAGGCATGGAACTTCGTGCCGGCCTTTCCAAATGGCTTTTCCTTGTGGCCACCGCCAGCAACGACCCCAATTGTCGCACGACACCTGGGATCAAAGGTCTTCATCGCGCCAGATGGTAATTGGACGACGACTTTGGCACCCCTGCTCACAACCATCGCGGCATTTCCAGCACTCCTCACAAACTTTCCACCATCCCCAGGCCTCGACTCAATATTGTATATAAGAGTCCCTTCGGGAATGCTAGCCAATGGCAATATATTGCCGGGTACGATCGCACCCGAATTTCCAATATAAATCTCCTGGCCGATCTGCATACCCTCTGAGGCGATCATTTTGAAGACCTCCCCTTCGACATCGACCTCAGCGAGTGGCCCCGTTCTGCCAGGTGCATGAATGAGGTCAATAATCCTGCCAACCCCTTCGCTGATTGGAGGCAATTTAATATCACCGCGATGCCGATGACTAGGCGACCGATACTGTGACCCGCCACGACCTCGTCGTTGCTGTCTAAGATTCTTTCCCATTTATACCCTCCTCAGAACACTCCAATTCTCATGCCAATATCTTCGGCAGAATAGCCTTCAGCAAGCTTAATAACCGCGTGCTTACCTTCTTTGCTTATTCTCGTCCAAACTTTTTCGACCTTGACTTCAAATCGCTTCTCAAATGCCTCTTTGATCTCCTTCTTTGTTGCATTTCTCAGCACGATGAATTCGATCTTATTCCCGTCTTTGAAATCCTGAGTCGGCGTACCAGTCATATGATTCATCGATTTTTCAGTAACATATGGATAAAGAAGAACATCCCTAGCCATTCGACCACTCCCCCAATTTGATGAGCGCTGATTCTGAGAATAAGGTGAGGCGAC
This sequence comes from Methanomassiliicoccales archaeon, assembly GCA_029907465.1. Taxonomy (NCBI): domain Archaea; kingdom Methanobacteriati; phylum Thermoplasmatota; class Thermoplasmata; order Methanomassiliicoccales; species Methanomassiliicoccales archaeon. The sequence goes on along the minus strand of JARYLV010000004.1, from coordinate 12,423 downwards.
CGGGATCGCCCCCTGGGGCAAGTACTTTTACGTTGAGATTACTAACATCAGAGATTTCAACGCCAGGAAGATTCTCAACGCTTCGCACCAACGGCGCATCTTTATCAGACACGACAATCAGCAAACTGCGTGGAATGCGATACCTCCTATTTCGCATTTTGCCACGACCTGCCCTAATATTGGTGCCCTTGATCGCCCGCCTGACATCTTCAACCACGCCGATGCTTTCGAGAACCTCGAGAACCTCTGCAGTCTTTGATATTTTCTCAATGTCATCTTCAACCACGATGGGTAAAGTCACGCCATCAGCGAACCTGTGCCCACGTCTTCTAACTTTGACTGGATCGGCAACAGCGGCGAGCGCCGATAATTTTGCCAATAACTTTTCCCGTCTGTTGATCTTTTTCGACCAATCCCGCTCCGCATATGGGGGGTGAGCCCTCCGACCACCTACGGTGCCTGGCGATTGAGCGCCTCTTGCGCCCTGGCTCAATCTCTGAACTCTGGCAACACCCCGTCCCTTCCCCCAAGTTGATACTGCATGACGCATTCCTGCTTCAGGTGATGCACCATACGGCTGCCGCTTATTTGCCTCCATTGCCGACACGGCACGCCTGATGAGATCCGGCCTGAACTCAGTGTTGAAAATCGGAGGAAGATCAATCGTCTTTACAATTTCTCCTTTCAACGAATAAACATTGACCCTCTCATTACTGACCATCGTCACACCCCCTGCTTTGATTCCAACGATATGTAAGTGAGCGTTGGAGGCTCTTTTAGTTCAATACCGGTTGGCCGAATCGGGTCCCTTAATCTGATAAGTCGTTTTGCTGGTCCAGGAACCGTGCCGTGAAGAAGAATATAAGTGTTAGCAACTTTTCCGTAATGTAGAAATCCACCCTTGGGCGTGATATCAGTTCCATTGTCCCCGATTTTGAGAACTCTCTTATTGAATTCCGTCCTCTGGTGGTAGCCGACCTGTCCGGCCTGAGGGACGGTGGGCCTCACGTACCCTGGTCTCTTGGGTCCTAAAGTCCCAACAAGTCTCCGATGCTTACTGTTTTTGTGCGATAGAAGTTTGATCCCCCATCGTTTGACAGCGCCCTGGAACCCCTTGCCCTTCGTAATCGCGGAAACGTCGACCATTCCGCCCTCTTTTACAAAATCAGTGATCTTGATCTCCTTCCCTAAAACGGACTTTGCATACTCAAGTCTTTCCTGGATTGTTCCGCCACCGACGCGAATCTCCATTAGGTCGCAAACTTTCTTAGGAACACCGCTGACGAGGCGTGGCTGCGTATAGGCCAAGATCCGCACATCATCGACCGTGACCGCATTGTACTTTTCCCAGGCCTTGTTTGAATCATAGTCTTTCGGAATTGGAAGTCTCCGATTCAAGTCGGGGTCAAGATTTGAAGCCCAAACCTCACCCACTGTTCGCATTCCGTAAGCAGTGTTCTCATACATCCTAACGGCTGCAACTTTCATCGGGGGAACCTCAATAACAGTGATAGGAACCTGCACCTCCTGACCCGAGGTGTTACTTGACGGCCTATAATCCACTAGGAGCGCGTGTGTCATACCGGCCTTATATCCCGCAAATCCCTGGATTTTAGGGCCGTCGCTAATTTCCGGCCAGGAGTCAAGTCTTGGAACTGGACGCTTCGCTCTCTTTCTCGGCGAAAATGCCTTCGAACCTCGAATAGGACGTCTTTTGTTTGGCATGATTCTCCCTCTTCCAGCATTGAGAGAAGCCACTCTCTATGCTACACTTTTCTACATGATCGCGACTATCGCACCTTCGACCGTGACACCATATTCTTCACCCAGAATAGACATAGGGTGCGAATCAGGGATGCTCATTGCATTGCCCAAAGTGTCTGGTCGAACGTCCTTATCGCATTCAGCGATTTCTTGCATAAGGATATCTATATTTAAGCTATGCGGTTCTCCTCAAATGCCAAATCCCTTCCGATGACCGATATCTCGCATGCGAATCTCTGCGATTCCAGCTTATGATTTCTTCCCAGATTATTTTCGTGAGACAAATAAGCATTACATTGTTGGAATCAGCAGATGGTATCCGCCGGGAAACCTTAGTTCAAATAATAAGAGATAGTACAAATAAGAAAATATCTACAATCGTTTGTTGAGAAGTTCTCAAACAGCAATTTCCCCCATCAGTAACCATATATTCAGTGTCAAATGCCCGTTGGCTGGTTATGACGATAACAATGATCGATCCTAGGAATCAGCGTTATCAGAGCTTTCCATCACGCGCTTTCTTCTGAAGTCTGTTTCTCCTTTCTTTTGCGGTGTATCCCGTGGCTCTTTCAAGAAATTGATTGAATCTCTTGATCGTTTCAACACCGACTTCTTCTGGGACACTCGTATCGCTTTCTGTACTAACATGAAGAGCTGATTTTCCAACGAGTTTCGCTTCAAGTCTTTTAAGTGCGCCATAGGATGTAACATATAGGTCGCCTTCTCTCGTAACTGTGCCAAACACTTCCTCTATGATATTCTTAAGTCCCTCGCCTTCGAGATCTTTGTATTTCCCCCTTTTCAATTCGTACTCCAACCACTCACCTCTCTTTGCGTGTTTGTTGGGATGATTTTGTGTTAATCCGATATCCGCTATGGAGATCAGTTTCTCCTCTGTTGCACAACCTCATTCTGATTCCCAATCCGCATTCATATATCTGTCGATATCAACGCTTGTGCCCATGAACTCCTGTATTTCAAGGATCGCTTTCCACCGATTCATGCAAGAGCAATTCAAACCATCAAATTCCTTTTCATCTTGAGAGAATGTGTAGCGCTCTAAAGCTCTAAGCACCTCACCATCACACCTAAAACAATTGTGGGCGCCACGCATTGAGCCGCCGCCAGTTGGTGATGAGAAAACCCGTGTTTCCTTTTCTACCTTGGCCCTCTTAAGGACTTCAACCAACGACCACAACCACGGGGGTCTATAATCACCCTTTTTCCACAAGAACTCAACCACAGTCCCCTTTTGAACGTTGACTGGGTTGATCGAAATGCTCTCAGAAAACCGTGATGCGAATGAGATCGACTTCAAACAGTCTTCAATCGCATCTTTCTCGGTTAGAAAGGGAGGTTTCAAGAGAAGGTAAGTGCGGATTGGGATTCCCGCGTGGTTTAGAAATTTCGCCGCCTTTTCATAGTCTTTAACGGAAAACCCCTTTCTGACGCATTTGGCTAACGTCCTATCTGAGGCACTTTCGAGCCCCATCGCTATTTCCAATTTCTCCCGCGGTAAGTCACAAACATTATCCTCAATTACGAACTCGGGTCTCGTTTCAATTAGAATTCTTTTGGCCCTGTGAAACGCATCAAAAATTTCCCTTCTGGCCTCGCGCGGAATTTCCCGCGGATCTAGGAAGCTCCCCGAGGTGTATATTTTCACTAATTCCTCACCTGAGTAGGCTTCTTTAACATCATTGAGCTGCTCGTGAATTTCTGCTGATCCGATATGTGGATCACTCTCAGCGTTGTATCCGCACATGAGGCATCCTTCTTTTTTTGCCCACCAGCAACCCGATGTTCTGAAAATGACCACCATTGCTCGAACTTTATTTCCATCTAGTACATCCCATTCCTTCCAAACTGAAACGGGTGCTGTAGATCGATTTTTCGTCATTTCTTCTGCCGAATTTGTCCATATCACCTTGATAAAATAAGCCTTTTCATACCATCAGTTTGTTTAACAAACTACAGAGACTCGAACATGCAAATTAGTAATGAAATATCGCTAATGAGAACAGACGCTATGAATGAGAGTGCTTATTGAAGAAAAGATCACTGCAGGTGAGAGTTCTTTCGAAAAAACAAAAATAAGACATTGAAGCTAAGTATTACACAAGGTAACTTTTTGCAACGCTTCTCTGATTGCAAAATTTCCTGAGTTTTTCGAAAAAAATACAACGTCGATTTTGGAAATGTATTAATAGAATTGGTGTAATCTCCCCGCAAGAGGGTTGGTTTCAATGGGTAGGAGGATCATTGTTATAGGTAGTGGCGCTGCGGGGATGACCGCGGCTTCAACCGCGAGGGAGAACAACAAGGATGCTGAAATTAGCGTTTTTACAGAGGACGAATACATCGCCTATTCTCCCTGTGCGATTCCATTTGTATTGGAAGGGAAAATCAAGGACTTCGAGTCGATTGTGATGCATACGCCGGAGTTTTACAAAAAGGAAAGAAACATTATTGTTCACACAAAGACAAAGGTGACCGGCGTCGATCTTGAGAAGAAAATAGTCACCACTTCGGACGGAAAGGAACACGCCTTTGATGCTCTAGTTATCGCCACAGGAGGAACAGTATTCATCCCACCCGTAGAGGGCATCAATTTGCCTGGTGTCTTCACCGTCAGAAACATCGCGGATGGCAAAGCGATTCAAAATGCGATGAAAAACGCGAAATCGGTCGTCGTCGCGGGCGCAGGTGTCATTGGCCTGGAAATGGCAATCGCCCTGAAACATGCTGGGCTTGACGTGACTGTCATCGAAATGTTCCCCCAGGTGATTCCAAGAATTTTCGACGCAGATATGGCAAAGCTCGTTCAGGACTATTGCGAGCAACAGGGCATCAAGTTTGTACTCAACACGCCAATTGGCGGGATTAAAGGTAACGGTAAGGTCGAAAAGGTTATCGCGGGGAATAAGGAGTATCCATGTGACTTCGTGATAATGGCGACTGGCGTTAGGGCCAATCTAGAGATCCCCAACATGCTCGGTCTCGATATCGGCCCACTGGGCGCCGTCAGGGTCAGCCCAACATTACAACCATACAAGAAAGGTAGGCTCGTCAAGGATGTTTACCTTGCTGGTGATGTGATCATGGTTGAAAGCGCTGTTGTACCCGGGCCGACGATGAGCCAGTTAGGATCAAGTGCGGTGAGACAAGGACGTGTGGCCGGTATCAATGCAGCTGGAGGATATGCCTTTTATCCCGGGGTACTAAGCGCGTTCATCAGCAAGATCGGCGAACTGGAAGCAGGTGGAACGGGACTGTCGAAAGGACTTGCGGAATATTATGGCCTCAACGTTGTCGAAGGCAAGGCAACTGGTCTCACGAGAGCTCGATACTACCCTGGTGGAAAGAAACTCACAGTCAAGATCCTCGTTGATAAGGATACTCATAAGATAATTGGATCGCAGATGGTTGGCGGAGAAGAGATTACTGGACGAGTCAACTGGCTGACAGCTGCTATTGTGAAGGGGACGACTGTCGAGGAATTTGTCGCGGCCTTCGAGAACGCGTATTGCCCGCCCACGTCGATGGTCATGGACGTTGTCAACCTCGCTGCTGAAGATGCGGCGAAAAAGCTATAATCAATAGGGGACAAAAAGGGGAAGACATGGTCAAGGTCATCTTCAAGACTTTCGGACACATCGCGTCTTCAATTGGAACAACTGAGGCCAGGATTGAAACCAATGGGACAACAGTGCAAGACTTTTTGGGAGCGCTGGTCGATAAATACGGCGACAAAATTTCAAAAATCCTTTACCCTAAGGGCTCCCAGATTTCCGATCTTATTTATATCCTTGTCAACGGACGGAACATCAGACACATAAATGGCCTCCAGACCGAGATCAAGGACGGGGATGTGATTTCAGTCTTCCCAGTAACCGCGGGTGGATAATCCTCATCCCGACATCCCCCATTTCATTTTACAATTCAATTTTTGGGTATCCAGGATTGAAACATTTTATATTCTGCGGAAAGTGCAATGAAATCTGTTAAATAGAAGCCAGCATGAATCCAACCTCTTAATACCCCCTGCAACCCTATTTCGATCAAAATAGCTGGTCTTAATCACAATTTATTAGCACAAATGTTTTTTTAGGATGAATGATTTCTCGCATTGAACCACATGGACGCAGGAACTCGCTACGAAATCGTGACGAAGAATGCAGAGGAAGTCGTGACGAAAGAAGAATTAAGGAATTTACTTGAAACAGAGACATCCCCGCATGCATATATCGGATTCGAACCATCTGGACTTGTGCACATCGGATGGATGATCTGCGCAAACAAGATCATTGATTTCATTAATGCAGGGTTCAAATTTACGATTTTTTTCGCAGACTGGCATGCTTTCATCAACGATAAATTAACGGGGGACGTTGAGAAAATAAGGATATGTGCCCGATACATGGAAGACTGCTTTGAAGCGCTCGGCATTGAAAAGAACAAAGTCAAATTCCGTCTGGCGTCGGAGATTATGTCAAATATCTCGTATTGGGAGAAGGTCATCAGAATCGGCAAGGTCTCGACGCTTACAAGAATCAAAAGGGCCATGACGATAATGGGCAGGCAGGAGGAGGAGGCTGACCTGGATTCATCAAAGGTGATGTACCCCCTAATGCAGGCAGCTGATATTTTTGAACTCAATGTCGACGTTGCCTATGCGGGTATGGATCAGCGTCGGGCTCACATGCTCGCACGCGAGGCTGCTGAAAGACTAGGGTGGAAGAAGCCGATTGCCTTACATACGCCACTACTGCCGGGCCTCCGCGGTGGAAATAGGATGGATCCGATCGCGTCGAAGATGTCAAAAAGTGATCCTGACAGCGGCATTCTTATCCATGATCCTCCTGAAGACATCAAAAGAAAAATCGGAAAGGCATTTTGCCCACCTGAAGTTGAAGGGAATCCGATTCTCCTTCTTTATAAATATGTGATCTTTAACCAGAAAAAGGACGTCACGATCGACCGACCAAGTAAGTATGGCGGCCCTATTAGCTTCTCAAGTTACGATGATCTTGAAAAGGCCTACGCCTCCTCACAAATCCATCCAATGGACCTGAAGAACGGGGCGGGCGAAGCTCTCATCGAGATCCTGCGACCTGTGAGAGAATATTTTGAGAGGAAACCTGATAAGCTCGAAGCAATGCGCAAGATCATTGCCGAGATGCGTTGATTTGAGTTTTTACCGTTTAGCGAGCGTAGGCTGCTCAAGCCTTCTCAAAAAGTCAAGAGCACGTTGCATGCAAATATTCAGAATTGCCTCTATATCACCGACCCCCATCAGTCCAGCAGCACCCCCATGCCCTCCTCCGTCATTCGAAGTCTCCGTCCCAATGTCCTCAAGCATTTTTCCCAGGTGCAGTCCCTTCCTAACAATTTCTGGCCTCGCCCTCGCACTGACCCTAAAAGACTCGTTTCTTTGCGATCCAACGAATGCCACATCAGCGCCGAGCATAATCAGCGATTTGCACACTGAACTCTCAAAGGCGCTACCGTGGGAGATCGCAACAATATAACCGTTCGTTCTCTCGAACCTCAAGCGTTGAGCGCCCTTGAGCTGTGAAATTCTCTCGGATATATCGGGCTCAATGTCGATGAAACTTGTAACCTCGTCCATATTGATGTTTGCTTTCTCCATGATATCAGCGAAGTCCCTGAGCAAAGATGGAGTGGCGAATGCGAAGTGCCCGCTATCCGTCAACATTCCCGATAAAAGCGCTAGACCGACATCTCGAGTGATTTCGATCCTCGCTGTTTTGAGCATTTCGAAAACGATTTCCGCGCAACTTCTCTTAGAATCGTCACAGTAATAAAGACAATTTGACCATCGGTCTGAGAACGCGTGATGGTCGATCACAATGCACTTTTCCGGGGATGGTAGCGAGATGTCTAGCTGGTCAGGAGAAGAGGTATCGACAACAACGAATGTATCGTAATCAGATAGATCGATCGTCTCGAAAACCGTGATATTCAATTTTTCCGCGATGATCTTTGATATCCGATCGAGCCCACCTGGTGCTATGATGGTTGCCTCCGGAAAACACCGACAGATCGCAAAAGCACAGCCGAGAGCATCAGGATCTGCATTGCCATGGAGAAGAATCAATTTCTTTCCAATCTGGAGTCTCTGCACGATCGCGTTTAGCATGCAAAATCCGAGGAGTGTCGATGGGATATATGCATCTTTCGAGGTCGACAATCTAATAAGGCCTCAGAGATAAGAGCCTCCACCTCTGTTCGCTTTGACTAAATGATTGTTGCATTCAAACAGAACACTTGACTGATGAATAAAAAAGAAAAAATTAAGTGATCCAGCGATCGATCATCCAGCTGTTTCTTGTTTTGCACCAAGGGCCCTGGAAATCTGGTCCTGCAGTGTTTGATAACGTTCTCGAAGGGCTTTTTCTTGGCGATCGAGGGTCTTGACCCTGATCTCCAGTGTTTCCTTGTCTTCCTGAATCTCCTTGACAACACTTTCCTTATCTTTCGCCCTGATTAACAATGAGCCAACACTCTTATAGATCGGGACATCATCCGTCACTTTGCCAAGTTCCTCTAGCGTTCGTTCAATTTCCCTCAACTGTGCCTCCATCTGAAATTTCTGAGTGAGAACCGCTTGTAGCTGCTGCTGCAGCTGCTGGAACTGTGCGATTTGATTTTGAAGTTTCGGACTCAATTCATCCATATGACTCACCTATCGTCGTTGAAACATCTTCTGCCAATTTCATCCATCTAAGATAGGAATTGATGGCCGCTCTTAAGGCAGAAAGATCGGTAGCCTGAATTTCAAGGACGAGTTCGTTCCGATTGAAACGCGATTGAACCCTCGTCCTCGGTATTTCTCTTCCTATCTCCGGAGAAATGGCACCGTAAACAACATCCGCCTTCGGGGAAAAAAGTCTCAGTGTGGCTTTGTGCATTTCGATTCCGATCCTATTTTGCCTTAATCACTTTTTTCACGTTTGGCCTTTCTTTATAGAAGATCTTGGAACCGCATGCCTCACACTGAATGCCCACGGTATTGACGTTAGAATGAATCGGTTTGTTACATTTCCCACATTTGTACATCTCAACTACCTCCTTTTGTACTCTCTTCAAGCATGGCTTCCTCAGATACAATCTTTCTCGTGACCGGCGAATAAGCGCTGGCGGCAAATTTCATTTCACAATGGCGACAGACCCAGATACCTGAAGCCAATCTCCTTACGCTGATATGATGGCAATTTGGGCATTCGTACTTATTCCTCTGAAGTTTCTCGATATCTCTGATCAACTTCCTGACACGCACGCCGTACCTCGCACCGAATCTTCCAGCTGTTCCTACCTTCTCAGTACCCCTGGACATTCTCATCACCCAACTAATTTTCTCAATTCCTTTCCGAGACGCTGAGAGGTCTCGATAATCTTTTTTATCTGATCGATTGTGAGTGATCCCTTCAGGCCCTTTTGCATGGCTCTGATGTCGCCATTTTCATCCGTCGTCACGGTGAGACGCGCGGCAGCGACCTTTTCTTCATCGAGAGTCGGGTCAACCAATATAGAATTTTCTATTTGAACGGCAGTTACGGACATGGGAAGGCACTTGATCGGCAGCTTGAAGTCCTCCCCTTTCCCGTATCGCGAAGCTGGTACAACTGTTGACTTAAGTGCAGCGACCGCTCCCAGAAATGAAGCGTCGAAAAGATTTCCATCGTAATCCAATACGTAGATATCAACAAAGCAAATCCAGACCTCTTCGTTCGGCACAATGCATAGCGCGTCGAGATCAATCATTTCGCTTTCGCGTATGCCCCTATCAACAACACGGGCAAGTTCGATCGCATTCTCATCAGGGGGACCTGGCTCGAAAGTCGGTGAAGCTAATGGAATGAGCTCCGCGTTTGTTGCAAGAACCCCCTTGTCTGGTGTATCGGGGAAGGGGATCCCCGTTTCCATTTTTACACCGACTAGCACGTCGGTATTGCCTAACCTGACTCTGGCAGAACCTTCCGCGGTCTCGGTGAAATTCGTCTGAATCGTGATCTCCCTGAATTCATCCCAGTTTCGCCCGTCAACCCTCTTTCCTCGCGCAAGGAGCCTATGAATATGATCCTTTTTAATCTCTGACATCACTGAGCGTGCCATTTTTACTCCTCCATCGTACTTTGCGCGTGCTGCCCTTCTTCAAACGCCTCGATCTCTTCTACTGCGTACCTTCGCCTCAACGCGTCCTTCTGCAGTTGATAAATCTTCTCGCAGGCTTTATAGCCCAAGTCAATTGCCTTATTAAATTCTTCGATAGTCATGTGACCGTCCATCTGCATGAGCAAGACCTCACCAGTCCTCGGAATGATCGCCATCGGGAGATCTGCCTGACCGTGATTATCTTCCTCCTTACTCAGATCGAGAACGACCTGATTGTCAACCTTCCCGACGGCAACAGCAGGAACTAAGTCCTTCATCGGTACGCCGGCGTCAGCAAGTGCCACAGAGGCTGCTGTAAGGCCCGCGCACCGCGTGCCAGCATTTGCCTGCAAAATCTCAATGTAGATGTCAATCGATGTACGCGGGAAGTATTCTGTGAAAATCACGTATTCAAGGGCTTCTGCAATAATCTTCGAGATCTCAACAGATCTCCGGTCTGGTCCCGGCCTTTTTCGTTCCATCACAGAAAATGCGATCATGTTATACCTGCATTGAACAAGTGCTTTCGACGGATCTTGCAGATGCCTGGGATGACACTCCCGTGGACCATAAACAGCCGCAATCACCTTGTTTTTTCCCCATTCCACGTAGGCAGAGCCGTCGGCCCTTTTCAGAACACCTGCCTCTATCCTGATAGGCCTGAGTTCATCTACCTTCCTACCGTCAACCCTCAAGCCGTTTTCATCAATCAACCTTATTGCCTCCATAAAATCACCATCAGTGACACATCATTGTTGCTTTCCGTTCATGCCAGAGCGTACCATCGACTCAAGATACTCCTTTACTCTTTCAGTCAAACGAAGTGTTTGAGCTCCTTCTTCAATCATCTTAATTGCTCGGATAGCATAAACGATATTCTCAATATCCCCATCCAACCAAATCCTCCCGTTCTGTCCTACAAAAATCCTGCAATTTGTAAGGCTCTTAATCATCTGTATCATCGAGCCGCCCTTACCGATAACGCGTGGCACTTTGCTGTGAGATATATCGATAACTTGACCACCTTGCAATTTCCTCAAACCTTGCTCTTTCATCGTAACCTGAACCCTCTTGGTCTCATCGACGAGCAAAACCTTCGCGAGGATGGTATCACCGACATTGAGATACCGTGCAGTGTCTCCAAATTCCACCTTCCATGGTACCTCGGTGACGTGTAAGGGAGCAGGATAGGGAGAATTGATATCGACAAGCCAATTCGACGGGCCTATATCAACAATCTTACCTATAACAGTGTCTCCAGGCGACGGGATGTAGGGGCCTCCCAAAGGAATGACGTTGACAAAATTTGATTTGATACTCTTAATCCCGAGCTGAGAGGCATAGATTTTTCCGTCTGATACGTATGTTCCATCACCCGGCTTGAGCCTCCCGGAATCAAGCAAATCGCCAGGAACGACAATTTCCCTGATGGGCTTCGCCAAGCTCTCCTTTTCTTTATTGAAATCTCTTTCACTTTCTTTCATATTCTCGTGTCTCGCTTTCATTTTATCATGATAATTTTCAATCCTAAACAATTCACTTGAGGATCTTCGTCTCAACATTACCCCTTGTTTTTTCATTGAGGCGATTTAAAAACTCATCTCTCATTCCGGCAGGGAGCTCGACAATACCGATCCAGCTGCCATTCGGTTGCCACTCCTCCCTTGTAATCTTTCCCATCTGCGTTATGTCCTCATAACACCGACCATATTCATCGCCAGAAAGTCTGACAGCAATCCTCACTTTGTCGAATCGAATTGGAATGATTGGCCGCAATGCATCAAGAACTGCTTTCACCTGCACCTCAACCGGCTTGAACGGATCGATATGAACTCTTGCCTCCTCCATTGCCAGTTCGATTCTCTGAGGCGGATGGGGTGCTCCTGTCTGCGGGTTTATCGCATTTCTCGCGATCTCCGCAATAATTCTCTTCCGCTTGCTTTCTTGCATTTCCCTGCGTTGCTGAGTCGTAAGCTGCACTTCGCCTTTGAGAATAATCTGCTTCGCAACTTCAACAGGATCGGTCGTTCCGAAGACTTCCTTAATCTTCTCTTCCGAGGGATGCGTACCTTTTCTAGCATTGCGAAAGATCTCGTCAATTACCATGTAGTCGGTTAGTTCGACCTCCTTCCCTTCCCTGATTAAGTTGACAACTTTCGGATCGATGAGAATCTCGAAGGTCTCGCCGTGGGATTCGAGACGAGCGATAATCGCTTCCTCAATGTCGACCATCTGCACCCCGGTTACAATGCGTTTGCCTTTTCAACGTATGCCTCGACTTCTGACTCCTCCATACGCCTGAACTTCTCTCCGCGCCTGACGATCCCGATCTCCACTGCTTTTGGATTGAGTTTTTCCTCTTCAGTCGCTTTCTTCAGGGCCTTGAGACCGAGCAGTATAGCGGCTTCCATGTCCATCCCCTCTCGATACTCCTCCTCGAAAATTTCCATGACGACATTTCTTCCCGCTCCAATACTGCCC